>DAHXMX010000132.1 GCA_027371515.1 Neisseriaceae bacterium | reverse complement strand
GCCGTTATTTTATAATACTACAGTTGGAGAAATTGCAGATATTATTAATTCATTTCCAGAAATTCAAAAATCAGATATAACTGAACGCGTTGGGCATGGTCTGGTAAGAGCGTTGTATTCTACTTATTTATCTTATCTTCCTAAAAATAAATTTTCTTATTCGTTAATAAAGCATGAAGATCAACGTGGTAGCTTTGTGGAAATGCTTAAAACTAAGGATTCTGGGCAGTTTTCCTATTTTACTGCTCATCCTGGTGTAACTAGAGGTGGGCATTACCATCATACTAAAACAGAAAAATTTTTAGTGATAAAAGGTACCGCATTATATCGTTTTCGTCATATTGTTACTAAAGAATATTTTGAATTGAAAGTTAATGGGAGTGATCCAACTATTGTTGAAACAATTCCTGGTTGGTCACATGATATTATTAACATTGGTACAGAAGAATTAGTGGTAATGTTATGGGCTAATGAGATTTTTGATAATCAACACCCAGATACAGTTCCATTTAAGGTAAATTAGACAATGAAAAAATTAAAAGTTTTAACTGTAGTAGGGACTAGACCAGAAATTATCCGTTTATCTAGAGTAATGGCTAAACTTGATCAGTTCTGTGAGCATTTTATTGCTCATACTGGGCAAAACTATGATTATGAATTAAATGAGATTTTTTTTAAAGATTTAGAGATTAGAAAGCCAGATTATTTTTTAAATGCTAGTGGTGTTAATGCCGCTGAGACAATTGGTAAGGTAATTATTGCAGTTGATAAAATTCTTGCTGAGCTTATGCCTGATGCTCTATTAATTCTTGGCGATACTAATAGCTGCCTAGCTGCGATTACTGCAAAACGGCGCAAAATACCAATATTTCATATGGAAGCAGGTAATCGTTGTTTTGATATGCGTGTACCTGAGGAAATTAATCGTCGAATAGTTGATCATACTGCTGATGTTAACTTAACATATAGTAGCATTGCGCGAGAATATTTAATTAAAGAAGGATTGCCACAAGATTTAGTTATTAAAACCGGAAGTCCAATGTTTGAGGTCTTAAATTATTATCAAAAGCATATAGACAATTCAGATGTTTTAACTAGAATGAATTTGATTGAAAGAAAATATTTTGTAATTAGTATTCATCGTGAAGAAAATGTCGAATCTGACCATAATTTTTTAAAATTGGTTGATATATTAAATGCTATTGCGACTAAATATAAATATCCAGTAATTGTTTCTACACATCCACGAACTCGTAAGAGAATTGATACATTGGGAGTAATATTTAATTCGCTAATACACTTATCTAAACCATTAGGGTTTCATGATTATGTTCGTTTACAAAAATCAGCTAAGGCAGTGTTATCAGATAGCGGTACTATTAATGAAGAATCTTCAATTCTTAATTTTCCAGCTCTTAATATGCGAGAAGCAAGCGAGCGCCCTGAAGGCATGGAGGAGGCTACCGTAATGATGGTGGGGCTAAATATTGAACGAGTAATGCAAGGATTGAATATACTTGATTTTCAAGATAGAGGATCAAAGCGTCTTTTGAGACAGGTGGCTGATTATAGTATGCCCAATGTTTCTGATAAAGTAGTTCGGATTATTCATAGCTATACAGATTATATTAATAGAATAGTTTGGAAAAAATATTCTTGATTTTGTATATTATAGTTTGTTTAAAAGCTACTGCTTCATAATATTAATCAATGCATCGCACAAATAAATAATCTATTAAAGCGCTATGTTATTGCTATAATCTGAGGTGTATTGTTTATTAAGGGTGATTATTGTGAATACAGAAAAGCAGATTCAACTTGCAACTCGTGGTTTATTTATTACTCAAATATTTTCTACGCTTGGTTTCGCGATTATATATTCTACATTGGTATTATTTGCAACAAGTAAACTTGATGTTTCGCCAATAGTAGCTAATTCGTTAATGGGTAGTTTTGCTGCATTTAACTATGGATTACATTTACTTGGTGGATATATGAGTGGGCGATTTATATCTAATCGTCATTTATTTATTGTTGGTCAGATTTTACAGCTAATTGCTTGTATAATAATTTCTCAATGCACTTTTGTTACATTAATAATTGGTTTAGCTGCATTCTTAACTGGTAGTGGCTTAAATGTTACTTGTATTAATAATATGGTCACACAGCTTTTTGAGTCTGAAGATGTGAGACGCGAAAAAGCATTTTTATGGAACTATAGCGGAATGAATATCGGTTTCTTTCTAGGGTTCCTAGTAAGTGGTTTCTTCCAAATCAATAAAAATTACAGCATGTTATTTCTATTGGGTAGTGTTGGTAATATTGTTGCAATTCTTACTATTGGTTACTTTTGGAAGGTATTAGCAGATCGTGATACTTATCTTACCGATAAAACGCAAACAGTACAAAAGAAACTTTTATGGCGAGCTTACACAGGTGTTTTATTACTATTTATTGCATTAAATTTGTTTTTAAGGCACCCTGATTTAAGTAATTATTTAATGATGGCAGTTGGAATTGTTATGTGGTTAATAACATTGTATTTAGCATCAACTCGTCAAGAACAAAATCAACGTTCACGCATGTTTGCGTTTTTTGTATTAACCATTGGTTCTTTCATCTTTTGGTCTTTATATCAATTGGCACCAATGGGGCTTACTTTATTTATTCAACATAATGTTAATTTACATTATATGGGTTTTATTGTATCGCCACAATGGGCGCAAAATATTAATTCTGTGATAATTATTATTGGTGGTCCAATAATGGCGCTATTATTACAAACATTACGTGATAAATGTAATGTTAATATTTCAAACCCTGTATTATTTTCAATTTCGTTAATATTAATTGGTTTAGGATTTGTTGTATTACCAATTGGTATTCATTATGCTGACCCAATTACTGGATTGAGCAATTTTAATTGGGTAGTTCTTTCTTATGTTTTACAAAGTCTTGCTGAATTATGTATATCTCCTATTGGTTATGCTATGGTAGGACGCTTAATACCACGTAAATTACAGAGTCTTATGATGGGTGTTTGGATGATGACATCAGGTATAGCTGCTATCATGTCAAGTTATATTTCTAA
>DAHXMX010000131.1 GCA_027371515.1 Neisseriaceae bacterium | reverse complement strand
GGAGTATACCAATGAGCCTTATGCAATAGCTAAGATTGCAGGTATCAAGCTGTGTGAAAGTTATAATGTACAGTATGGGACTAATTATATAGCGGTCATGCCAACCAATCTTTATGGACCAAATGATAATTTTGATCTAGAAAATTCACATGTATTACCTGCAATGATACGTAAGATATATCTTGCAAAATTGTTGAATGAAGGTAACTATTTAGCGATTGCAAAAAATCTGAATATTGATCTCGATAATCAATTATTAGAAAACACTTTGGCTAAATATGGTATAAACAAAATTGATAGGGTAACAACATTGAAGCTTTGGGGTAGTGGTAATCCATACCGTGAATTTTTGCATGTAGATGATATGGCAGATGCATGTGTTTATGTTATGAATAAAGTTGATTTTACAGATCTTATCAAAGATAAAAGTGAAATTAGAAATACTCATATCAATATTGGAACCGGTGAGGATTTAACAATTAGAGAATTAGCGTATCTAATTAAAGAACACTTCCAGTTTAATGGACAGATAAAATTTGATGCAACCAAACCAGATGGAACTTATCGAAAACTACAAGATGTAAGTAAACTACATCAATTTGGTTGGCAACATAAAATAAAACTTTCAAGCGGATTAAAAGAATTAAGTGACTGGTATTTAAGCAGTAATCGTATTAGTTGCAAGAACGATTGATTTTAATAATATGAAAATATAACTATGGTAATAAGTTACATTTTCAGAGTTTGTGTTTTTATGAAATATTTTAGTTAATTTTTTAAATCAATGAATAATAATGTTTTAATTATAAAGCGTGGTGCAATGGGTGATATTCTAATGTCTACTCCGATGATTCGCCAATTGAAGATTAATTATCCGCATCTAAAAATAGATTATTGTGTATCACGCTCATTTAAAAATGTTTTGATAAATAACCGTTACTTAAATAAAATAATCGATTTACCTGATGTTTTTTTTACCCTAAAGGGAATTTTGTTGCTGATGAAGTTTTTATTTAATATTAGACATGATTATGATTATGTATTTATATTAGGTAAAAGCAGTCTTTTTAATATAATAATTAAACTAATTATGCGTGCAAAACTGGTTGGATTTGCAAGGGGAAAGTTGTCACTTTTTGTTTTAGATTATGCAGTTAATTATGATAACATTTACAAATATCAAGGTATTTATTATTTGGAATTACTTAAAGTTTTTAAACTGATAACTATTGATTATACTAATCTTGATTTAGATTGTGATCACGATGATACAAACGTAATTAATTTTATTGAGGGTGATTATGTCGTAATTACGAATAGTGGAGGAAATAATCAATTTGAGCAAACAGGATTGAGAATGTTGCCTGATGAAATTATTATTCCATTGATTAAAGCAATAGCTAATAAATACCCGATTATCTTACTTGGAAGTAATTTAGATTATTCTAATTATGAGCGCTATATTAATAATGTTAATAGTCAATTAGTTTATAACTGTGCTGGTTTATATAATATATCTCAGAGTATTAATATAATAAAAAATAGTAAGCATTTTTTAACTACTGATTGTGGCGCGATGCATCTTGGAATAGTGGCTAATGCTAGCATTAAGATGAGCTGTATATTCGGACCATCTAATTATTATCATTGTTTACCACCAAATTTTGTTGGTGCAGTGTTTTGGTGTGATTTTGATGATTATGATATTGATTATCAATTGTATGGTAAAATAAAAATAAAACATTTATTTTTTGCTACAATAGATATAAATACGATAAGTATGAAGGTACTGAAGTCGTAGTATTTTAATACTGTATAGTAGATGTATTATAATTAATGATAACTATATAGAAATGAGTATATGAATTTTATAAGTTTATTTAAAAAATCCAGAACGTTAATAAAGTTGAACCTTTTAAATCATAATAAATTCATTTTGCCAAATTTGTATCTTAATAAGATGTACAAGGAAGATTTTGCTTATATTAAAACTATTTTGTTTTATTTTGATAATGTAGAATATATGCATTTGGGAGATCATTTGTTTTTTATACCATTGATAAAATCATTTCAAGATAGTGGTTATAAAGTGGAGGTATTACCAACTGCGATAATGCAGCAATTTTTTGAAAAGCTTGGCTTTAAGATTGGTAAACGTGATTTTACCTACGAATCGTATGATCTAATCATAAGTAGAATTGAAATGATTGATCAGTTATATCGGTATAAGGCTGTTCTAGTAAATGTAAGTAAAAACTTAACAATGCCTATTTGTGATCAACTTGTAAGTGATTTTTCAGTTTTTGTTAAATTAAATAAAATTAGCCCGATTATTGATTATAGCGCATTAAAAGATGATAAAATTTATAATAAATTTAATTTGTCTACTGATCGACAGTTGATTCTATTTAATTTATATTGTGATGCAGCATCTTATTTGATTACTAAATCGAAAAAGAAGTTAATATTGGATAAGTTAAAAGAGTTTAATGATTCTAATCTTTATCAATTAGTTTTCGTAGGTAGTCAATCAGATAAGTTAAATGATCGTATGAATTATGAGTTTGATTATCTTGATTTACGTGGAATGACTTCAGTTATTGATATATTTGCTATTGCAAACTTAAGTAACTCGCGTTGTTATGTAGGTTTTGATGCTTTCGTAATGCATGTATTTAGTTTATTAAATAAGCCAAGTTATGTGGTATTTAGAGGTAGATTATCTAAAAAACAACATAACTTATTGAAAGTGTTTCATGTTAATTTATTTAAACATGATAATTATGTAACATTATTAAATGAATAATGAATAATGATTAATAAGATAATAATTCAAAAAGTTGCTTTAATTAGTGGTGATATATGTGCTTTGTTTTTAAGTCTCGTATCAGCTAAACTTATTGTAGGTATATTTCGTGCTAATGATGTAGTTATTTTTACTACATTTGGTTTTGCAAAATTACTAGGCATGGCTATTATTATAGTGTTTTGGTATCAAGAGCAGTATTCAAAACGTCGTCCTGTATGGGAGGAGTTGAGAATGCAGTATATTAGTATTATTGTTTTTGCTTTGGTACATTTAATGCTTAATTTTCTAGTTTCACATTATGTAATTA
>DAHXMX010000130.1 GCA_027371515.1 Neisseriaceae bacterium | reverse complement strand
GCTCAGCCCAATTAGAATTATAATTTGCAAAATCAAGGTCCCTAAAAGCATTTTTAAGTTTTCTAGGTAATTCTTTATTTATAATTACCCCAACAGCACCACTTATAGAGCTATGCTCAGTCACATATACCACACTACCACTGAAAATATCATATGTATTACTAGGCATTGACACCAAAAAATGATCGGTAAAGTTAACCATAATTCTGAAACCTTTCAAATCAAAAACTGTATATTACATTACGATATAGCGCATCATTATATCATGTAACTTACTCTATTCACTATCCAATTTAACACTCACAATGGTAGACACACCCTTCTCTTGCATGGTAACCCCAATTAATTGATTTGCCATCTCCATTGTTAAACGATTGTGTGAAATATAAATAAATTGAGTGTTATGTGCTAATTCTTTAACCAACTTACAAAAACGTAAAATATTAGCATCATCTAATGGGGCATCAACTTCATCTAAAATACAAAATGGTGAAGGTGACAAGCTAAAGAATGCAAACACTAAACTTACAGCAGTTAAAGCTTTTTCACCACCAGATAATAAATGAATTGAGCTATTTTTTTTACCTAATGGTTGTGCAAAAATCTGTACTCCAGCAGTTAGAATATTGTTATCGGTCAACTCTAAACGCGCACCACCACCACCAAATAATAATCTAAAATAGTTATTAAATATAACATTTACTTGATTATAGGTGTCATATAGCATTTTAGATGTAGTCTCATCGATTTTACTAATCGCACCTTCAAGTATTACAATCGATTGCTCTAAATCATTAATTTGAGCTGCTACTTTATCATATTTATTGGTTGCTTCTTCTAAATCTTGAATTGCAGCCAGATTTACCAAGCCTAACTCTTCAATTTGTTTCTTGAATGTGCTAATTTGTGCTTGTACTTGATTTATACTTAATGTGTTCTTATTAAGCAATTCATTTATTTCATATTGTGCAACATTTAATTCTACTAATAACTCATCTAATGTATCAATAGCGATTTTAAATTCCTGCAACTTAAGATTTTTAGTATTTATAATTTCAGTGAGCTTATCTTTTTGATTATCAATTAAAAGTTGCTGTTCACGCAATTCATCAATTTTATTTACAATACTTTTAATTAATAGTGTTTTTTCTTCAATCAAAGTTGTCAAATCAACACTTTCATCTTTTAAAATAGCTAAATCATTATTTTCAATTTGATAAATAAGCTCATTTATTTCATAATCAAGCACTTGGTTTTTATTATTTAAATTTAATATCTGCTTACGTTTATCAGACTTTAGATTATCGATTGCCAATATTTTTTGTTCTAATAATAAAATATCGATTTTCATTTTATCAAAATTAAATTTGCGACAATTTTCCTGCTCTTTAAGCTTAGCATAAGTTTGATCGACACTATCTAACTGATTTTGATAAGTATTTAATTCCTGAGTTAATGCATTCAGTTGATTACTATTTTCATCAAGCTTAATAGTCAACTCAAGGAGTTCCTCCTCACTAAAAACCAAATCTTGGCTAATTGTTTCAAGCTCCAAATTAACCTTTTGTTGATGGTTCGTTATAAAATGATGATTTTGTTCAAGCTTGGTTTGTTCTATCATTAATTTATTAACTACCTCATACTGTTCATCAAGGTTTTGCTGACTATCTTGAATAAGAGCTATTAATTCATCAATTTCAACACATAAAGCATTATTAATCGCATTTAACTTAATTAATTCGTTATTCCTTTCCATAATATTCTTTTCAATGCTCGATAATTCTGTTTGATAATACAATAAATTAGGTTTTTGATGTGAATTATGTGCAATATAAAGACCATTAAATAAAATATCACCATTTTGTGACACATAACGAATATTTGCCTGATTTTGTTGATTATTAATTAATAATTTTAAATCTTCAACAAGAATATACTCATTTAATATGTGATAGATCTGATTAAAGCGACTATCTGTTAAATTAACCACATGAGCTAAACTATTCTCTATTAAACGAATATCTTCATTATTAGATATAATTGCAACATTAGTAGATAATAATTCGCTGTAATTTACAACCAATTGGGCAGATAAATAAATATTTAAAACAGCATTCACTGCATTTAAATATTTATTATCAATTATTAATACTTCAAACAATTTAGGTGTACTATCTAGCTCTTGATTAACTATTTGTGTAGCAAGTAGTTCTTTTATAACTTGCTTCGATGACATAAGTGCGCTTACATCATTATTTAACAAATGAATTTGACCCTCAATCTTAGTTTTATCTGACTTTAGTTTATCTAATCTACTCTTATAATCAGTATGTTCTTGCTTAAAGGATTGTAACCTTGCTTGAGCTAAATTCAATTCCTGTAGTAAATTAGCAGACTGAGTTTCTAAATCAAGTACATTTATTTTAGTTTCCTGCATTAATTTGCTTTGTTGATTAATTAAATTCTGTAACTGTTGTTTTTTATGATTATACGTATTTAAAATTAAAGTTTGATTATGACGTAAATCAGTTACCTGATCTCTTATTTGATTAACTTTAGTTAGTAACTCTTGCTGCTTAGTAGCAAAATCTTTGATTAATAAACTATTATCGTTACCAAGGCTATTATTGTCTATTTCTACAGCTAACTTACTTTTTTGTTCCGTATAAGCTGCTAATTGCAATTCTAGTTCATCAATTTCTACATTTAAACGAGTTATATCTAATTGATTTTGTTTTATTTCATTTGTTAAACTAGCTTGCCTTTGGGTATTATTTAATACACGCTCTTCTTGACGAGCTATGGTTGCTCTTAATTCATTAAATCTAACACTTAACTCAGAATATTCATTATCTAATAATTCTTTTTTTTCATAATTTAGTTGTAAATCTTGATAAATAATGTTTTTAGTAATACTAATCGACTCTAAATCATGCTTAGATGCATTAATTTCTTGCTCTAATTTCTGATATTGAGCCATGTTATATTGTTTTCTTAATAATCCATTTAAAATATTCAATTCAGTTAATCGCTCATTTAACTGTTGATATTGAAGCGCCTTTTGTGCTTGTATGCCCAACTTATCAATACTAACAGCCAACTCTTGCTGAAGATCAT
>DAHXMX010000012.1 GCA_027371515.1 Neisseriaceae bacterium | reverse complement strand
CAGGAACCCACCGAATTAGCTAGCTCTTGGGTTAGCAACGTAGGAATCCTCGCCCTTTAGGGCGGGGTGGATGTCAAGCGTGGGGGGAGTGTGTCAAATTAATAACTGTAAGTATTGAAAGGTATAAAATGAAACAAAATTTTTATAAAAATATTGATGACACAATTCAAACTATTACCAATAGTAAATTATTAAAATCAGAACATATAATCAAAACACCACAAGCACCAAGTATAATATTAGCTAATGATAAATCAATGATTAATTTTTGTGCTAATAATTATTTAGGACTTGCAGATGATTCAATATTAATTGATACAGCAAAAACAGCACTTGATCAATATGGATACGGCACAGCATCAGTTCGTTTTATTTGCGGTACCCAAACTATTCATAAAGATTTAGAAAAATCAATTAGTGATTTTTTAGGCTTTGAAGATACTATATTATATAGCTCATGCTTTGATGCTAATGGTGGTTTATTTGAAACGCTATTAACTGAAGAAGATGCTATTATTTCAGATGAATTAAACCATGCTTCAATTATTGATGGAATCAGATTATGTAAAGCTAAACGTTTTCGTTATCAAAACAATAATATTCAAGATCTAGAACAAAAATTAATTGAAGCTGATAAAGCTGGTTCTCGTTTTAAGATGATCGCAACTGATGGCGTGTTTTCTATGGATGGAATTATTGCTGATCTTAAATCAATATGCGATTTAGCTGATAAATATAATGCAATTGTTATGGTTGATGATTCACATGCAACTGGTTTTGTCGGTACTAATGGTCGTGGTACTCCAGAATTTTGCGGTGTAGAAGGTCGTGTTGATATTATTACAGGTACACTAGGTAAAGCATTAGGTGGCGCGGCAGGTGGTTTTATATCAAGTCGTGCTAATGTGATTAAATTATTACGAAATAAATCACGTCCTTATTTATTTTCTAATTCATTAGCTCCAGTGATTACAGCCACAACAATAAAAACACTTGAGATTGTTAAACAAGCTAATAAATTACGTGAACAATTGCAAAAAAATAAAAAACAATTTAGAGATGGTTTAACTCAAGCTGGTTTTGATTTAATTCCTGGTGAGCATCCTATTATTCCGGTTATGATTTATGAAGAAAAATTAGCTGTTGAATTAGCTGAAAAATTACTCGAACATGATATTTATGTTATACCATTCTCATTTCCTGTGGTACCTAAAGGGAAAGCACGCATAAGAACACAAATGTCTGCCAAGCATACTCCTGAACAAATTAATAAAGCTATCGAAGCATTTACAATAGTAGGTAAAGAGCTTGGAATTATTTAACCATTTAAATAAGTTAAACATATGAAAAATAAAACAGCTATATTAGGTTTAACGGTCTGGATACTTGGTTCGACATTTTTTTTAACTGAATATTTCGTACGTGTTTCAACTGGTGTATTAAGTACATATCTATTTCATGATTTTCATACTAATGCAACAGCTATTGGCTTATTATCTGGATATTTTTATTATACATATATATCAATGCAAATTCCAGTTGGTATTTTAGTAGATCGATTTGGTGCACGTTGGTTGCTTAGTGTGGCTGCTATTTTATTTGGATGTGCTTGCATATTATTTAGTGAGATGAATAGCTTAGAAACTGGTTACTTCGCTCGTGCTGTAATGGGGTTTGTTGGTGCCTTTGCTTTTGTTGGTACATTAAAACTCATTACAATTTATTTTCCAGCAAATAAATTTGCCATATTATCTGGAATTACACAAGGTAGTGGAATGGTAGGCGCTATAATTGGTGCAGCGCCAATGGCCTATTTATTTAATCATATTGGTTGGAGACTATCATTTTTAAGCTTTGGTATTTTATTCGTAGCGCTTGGCATATCAATGGCGATCTTAATTCGCGATAAGTTGGGTAATGTGGCGCTAGAGGTTAATCAAGTAAAAAGTTATATAATTGAAGATCTGAAAATAGTATTAATATCAAAACAAACTTGGTTGAATTGTTTATTTATTTGTCTACTGTATGGTCCAACTGAAGTATTTGGCGAGCAATTGGGCATAATGTTTAGAAGTATCTCAAGTGGTATTAGTATTCAATTAGCTGCTTTGCAGGTTAGTTTTATATTTCTAGGTTTAGCAGTTGGTTGTCCATTACTTGGTTACATTTCAGATTATATACAAAGTAGAGTTAAAGTAATGCGTTTTTCAAGTATTAGTTGCTTTATTTTAATTATGTTTATGATATACAGTGAACATTTATTTAACATGCATATTAATTATTATATAATGTGTTTTTTAATGTTCTTATATGGTGTTTTTAACTCAGCTATTATTCCATCTTATGCAATATCTACCGAGATTCATAAACGTAGTGTATCTGGTATGGCGCTAGGTGTTACTAATATGGCAACAGTTGCTGGTGGTTCATTTTTTATTCCATTAATTGGGCATATTATAGATATATTATCTGCTGAACGAACAAGCAATATAATTAATAATGCAAATTACAATATAAAAGACTTTGAAATTGGGTTTACAATCCTTCCTGTTTGTTTTTTAATCTGTTTTATGTTAACCTATTTAATTAAGGAAACAGGTTGTAAAGTAGTTGTTGAATAATTTTTATAAAAAAGGAAACATATGTCTAAAATGATGAAAGCTTTAATAAAAAGTAAACGTGAACCAGGAATATGGATGGGTGAGGTTGAAAAACCAATTATTAGCGATGAAGAAATATTAATTAAAATTAAAAAAACTGCAATTTGTGGTACTGATTTACATATTTATAATTGGGATAATTGGGCACAGAAAACCATACCAGTTCCAATGCATGTAGGTCATGAATTTGTAGGTGAAATAGTAGAGATAGGAACACGCGTTACTCAAAAAAACCTTAAGATAGGGGATCGTGTTTCAGGTGAAGGTCATTTGATATGTGGAAATTGCCGTAATTGTCGCGCTGGGAAATTTCATTTATGCCCAAATACTATTGGTGTTGGTGTTAATCGACCGGGTGTATTTGCTGAATACTTAGCTATTCCTGCATTTAACGTGTTTAAAATACCTGATTATATTAGTGATGATATAGCAAGTATGTTAGATCCATTTGGTAATGCGGTACATACCGCGCTATCATTTAATTTAACTGGTGAAGATGTATTGATTACTGGAGCAGGACCTATTGGTTGTATGGCTGTTGCAATTTGTAAAAAAGTAGGAGCTAAAAATGTAGTGATTACTGATGTAAATGATTATCGCTTAAATCTAGCTAAAGAGCTTGGTGCTGATGCAGCTGTCAATGTGCGTGACTGTAAGAATACTATCGAAGTAGATGCTAAAATCCGCCAAGTTATGAATGAAATGAATATGGAAGAAGGATTTGATGTAGGTCTTGAGATGTCAGGCATCGAATCAGCAATTCATGCTATGGTAGATTTGATGATCAATGGTGGTAAGATTGCTATGTTGGGTATTTCAGGCAAAAATGTGGCACTTGATTGGGATAAAGTAGTCTTTAAAGGATTAACTCTAAAAGGTATCTATGGGCGTGAAATGTTTGAAACTTGGTATAAAATGGCCTCATTAGTTAAAGCTGGACTTAATGTTGATAAAATAATTACTCATCGTTTACCAGTATCTGAATATATTAAAGGTTTTGAACTCATGAAATCGGGTAACTGCGGTAAAGTAATTCTTGATTGGTCAGGTATTCACGAATAAGCTGTATAATGTGGTCATAAAGAAGTCTGTAACACTTGTATTTAAGAATAAAATAATCAGTTATTTTAATCAAAATTTTCAGTATGTGTTTTGGCTTTTACCGTATGTAAATTATTATATTGATAATAGCGTGTTATGTTACAATTAGCGCTTAATATTAATTTTAATGTGATTTAAAAAAAGTTCAATGTATAAAGAATCATCAAATCAAGATTTAATTAAAGAGATACCAGCACAAATAGTATATGATAGCACTACAGCTACACTTTATTTGGCTGGTTCTTGGTTTTGGTCAACGATTAATGAAAAAAAGTTAATTAAGCTTGTCAAGGTAATAGATTTTGCAAACAATATAATTATAGATGGTGATTCTATTGAAGGGGTAGATACAACTGGTATTTACTTTATAGAGCGTTTAATTACTTGGTTAGCTCAAAAAAATATTACGATTAGCCAATTACGTTTAAGCGCTGATGAACAAAAATTAATTCAAAGAATTCGTGATAATCGAGTTAAAGAAAAATCATCAATTGTACCGTTAAAATCTGACAGTTTTTTAGCGGCGATTGGACGTGGTGTTTTTGATATCTTTGGTAGTTTAGTTGATTTATTAGATTTTTTTGGTCAGTTTTGGGTTAATGTTTTTAAATTTTTAAGATCTCCTTTTGATGCAGATTGGGATGAAGTCGTACGTACGATACGTGATGCCGGTATTAAAGGTGTTTGGGTGGCTTCATTGTTATCATTTTTAATTGGTGCAACGTTAGCCTATCAGATGGCGCCTCAGTTTATAACATATGGTGCTAATGTTTATATAGTAAATTTTCTGGGCATTGCGTTATTAAAAGAAGTATCACCATTATTAACTGCAGTAATTGTTGCTGGTAGAACTGGTGCATCAATAACAGCTGAAATCGGCACGCGCAAAGTCCAAGAAGAAATTGATGCCTTACAAACCATGGGTATTTCTACTATGCAGCGTATTATTTTACCTAAGGTAATAGGAGTAATGGTGGCTGTACCGTTAATTACCGCAATTGCAGATATGGCAAGTATGTTAGGTGGTGCTATAGTATCTAATAGTGCGTTATCTGTTAATTATTCATTATTTATTGCGCGAATGCAAACCTATGTTGCAGTTAGTAATTATACTGTTGGTATTATCAAAAGTTTTGCTTTTGCTTTAATTGTAGCTTTGGTAGGTTGTTTTTGTGGTTTAAAGGTAAAAGGTAATGCAAATAGTATCGGTGAACAGACGACTAAAAGTGTAGTTGCTGGTATTATATTGATTGTATTTTGTGATGCAATATTTGCAGTTATTTTTAATGTATTAGGTCTTTAATTATGATAGATAAGCAAACATTAAAACCTATTATTGAAGTTAAAGGCCTTGGTACTTATTTTTCTGGATTATGGGTACATAAAAACTTAAATCTAACTATTTATCCTGATAGGGTTATTACTATTATTGGTGCTAGTGGCTGTGGTAAAACTACATTAGTTCGTGAGATATTAATGTTGCAAGCTATTACTGAAGGTCAGATTTTTTTATCTGGTGAAGAGATTTCTAAGTATAATATTGAAGAACCAAGCACTAAGATTGTTTTAAGTAAAGTTGGAATGATGTTTCAATTGGGTGCTTTGTTTTCTTCGATGACTTTACTTGATAATGTTATATTTCCACTTAAGGAGTATACCGATTTTTCGCGTGGCACTATGCGTGATATTGCTATTTTAAAGTTAAAAATGGCAGGTCTTCCTGAGAATGCTTTTTATAAATATCCAAAAGAAATTAGCCCCGGTATGCAAAAAAGAGTTGCATTAGCTCGAACCTTAGCCCTTGACCCTAAAGTTGTATTTTTAGATGAGCCTACCGCTGGTCTTGATCCAAATAGTGCTAGCGATTTTGATGAGCTGATTTCTAATTTACAACAGCAATTACATTTAACAATTATTATGATTACACATGATTTAGATACTATCTGGAGTATATCTGATGAGATTGTATATTTAGGTGATAAGCGGGTTTTGTTTCATGATTCAGTAAAAAAAGCTTCTGAGTGTCGTGATATTCCAGAGTTATATGAGTACTTTAATGGGCATCGAGGCTCAATACTTAAAAAAACATATTTAAAATATGGAGATACTATATGATTGGTAATCGTCAATATGTATTTGTTGGAGCATTTGTAATTATTGCTACAACTTTTTTAGTTAGTGTTTGGTTATGGATGGCATCTTCAAATCGTCAAGTTTATGATGTTTATGTTACAATATTCCACGAACCAGTTGATGGAATATCTAACAATTCTGTTATCAAATATAATGGAGTAGAGATTGGAAAGGTTAAGCAAGTACGGTTAGATACAACTAATCCACGTAATGTATATGTTTACTTAAATATATTACACAATACGCCAATTAGTAAGGGAACTGTTGCAATGCTTAAATCACAGGGGATTACTGGTATGTCATATATTGATTTGCAATTACCTGAATCTTCGCTTACAATGATATTGTTAAAACCAAGTCAAAAAGAACCTTATCCAGAGATACCAACTAAAACTTCATTATTATATAGTTTATCTACGCAAGCACAGTCGGTAACTACTAATATACAAGATGTAACTGCAAGCATGAAAATATTATTTGCTAAAGAAAATTTAGAACGCATTGCTAATTTATTAAAAAATTTAGATCAAATTACTAGCACTATTGCCAATCACTCTAAAGCTGTAGGACAAAGTTTAGAGACCATGCAGGCTGTTTTAGAGAATGTGCGTGATAATAGTATCAAATTAAATCGCACCTTTGAAGATTTATCTGTATTGAGTAACAGCTTGTATAAAACATCAGAAAACACCAATAAGTTAATTGTAAGTTTTCAAACTAACACTATGCAAAATGTAAACTCAGTATTATTACCTAATTTAAATCAAACTGTAATTAATTTAAATCAATCAACATATCAATTGGAGAAATTTTTGGAATTGTTAAATAATAATCCATCTGCGTTAATTCGTGGAGCAAAGCCATTACCTAAAGGTCCAGGAGAATAATATGAAGTTACTTAATAAAATATTAGCAATTGGTGGTTTGAGTTTAATAATAACCGGCTGTGGATTATTAGATCCTGTTCCAGCTCCAGTCATTAAATATTATAAATTAGATTTTAATGGTACTAAAGATATGACAGCAGGTTGTAGCGTTCCACAAAATGCGCCGGTAATGCAGATATCTATTTTTAAAGTTGATGATCCGTTTAATACACATTCAATGTATTACTCTAAAAACACTTCACAATTAATGAGCTATACTGAAAATAAATGGGTAGCCATCCCAGCTAAAATGTTAACTCAGGTTACACAAGAAAAATTATTAGGTTCATGTCTATATTCTAATGTTATTAGTTCAGATTTTATGACTTCATCTAATTATCGTTTAGCTGCTCAAGTGCTAGATTTTAAACAAGTAATTGCAAATGAGAGCTCAGTTATGCAATTAAGCGTGCTAGTGCAATTAATTGATAATAAATCTAATAGTGTTATCATGAGTAAAGTATTTGCAGAACAATCATCAACTACTCCAGATATATCCGGATACGTTAATGGTGCAAATAAAGTAACTAATATGTATTTAGATAATTTGGTTACTTGGTTATCAAGCAACCATCCTGAAAAAATAGAAAAATAGATATTTTTCTAAATTGCTTCTTTAATCAAATTATTGTTACCAAGTAATAGTTTCGATAATATGGTTATTATTGGTATAGATACATATCTCTCCTGCAATAGTTAAAGATTGTTTAACTATTTGTTCTGTGCTAAGCGAGCTATGTTCTATTAGCGCTCTTGCAGCTGAGTAGGCAAATGAACCACCTGAACCAATAGATGCAATACCATATTCAGGCTCTAGGACATCACCATTACCTGTTATAATGAGACTACTTTCTTTGTTTGCAACAACTAGCATTGCCTCAAGACGACGTAGCATACGATCCGTGCGCCAGTCTTTAGCTAATTCTACTGCAGAGCGTAATAAATGACCTCGATGTGCTTCAAGCTTTTCTTCAAAACGTTCGAATAAAGTAAAAGCATCAGCTGTACCACCTGCGAACCCTGCAATTATTTCATTGTTATACAATCTTCTAACTTTACGTGCAGTAGATTTTATTACCGCATTACCTAAAGTTACTTGTCCATCACCACCTAAACTAACAGAATTACCCTTGCGTACGGAAATAATCGTAGTGCCCCTATATTGCTCCATTTATAATCCTTTTATGTAATAATATATATTTAACAATAGTTATTTTACAATATTTGGTAGTAACTTATGTTAAAATCTCGCAATTAATTGTTGTGATTCTATAAGGCTTATATAAAAATGATAAATGTTAAATTACCGGATAATTCAATTAGGAGTTATTCAGGCATTGTAACTATAATGGACATTGCTCGTGATATTAGTACAAGTCTTGCTAAAGCTACTATAGCTGGTGTTATTGATGGTGAATTAAAAGATACTAGTTTTGTAGTAAACAAAGATGTGAGTTTAAAATTGATTACCGATAAAGATGATATCGGTTTAGAAATTATTCGTCATTCAACTGCTCATTTATTAGCGCAAGCTGCTAAACAGTTATATCCAACTGCGCAAGTAACTATTGGACCTGTAATTGAAAATGGTTTTTATTATGATTTTAGTTATGAACGTCCATTTACGCCAGATGATTTGCAAAAAATAGAAAAGAAAATGCAGGAAATTATTAGTCAAAATTTGCCGGTGATTCGTCAAGAAATGAGCCGTGATGATGCGATTAAATATTTTAATTCAATTGGTGAAAAATATAAAGTTGAGATAATATCAAATATTCCTGAAGATCAAATATTATCTTTGTATACCCAAGGTGATTTTACTGATTTGTGCCGAGGTCCTCATGTGCCTACTACATCTAAGATTAAAAGTTTTAAATTAATGAAAGTAGCTGGTGCCTATTGGAGAGGTGACTCGAAAAATGAAATGTTGCAACGTATTTATGGTACAGCGTGGCGAAATAAGGAAGAATTAAATAATTATCTGTTTATGTTAGAAGAAGCTGAAAAACGAGACCATCGTAAGCTTGGTCGTCAGTTAGATTTATTCCATTTGCAAGATGAAGCTCCAGGTATGGTATTTTGGCATCCAAATGGTTGGACTATTTGGCAACAGATTGAGAAATATATTCGCAAAGAGCAAATTAATGATGGATATCGTGAAATTAAAACTCCACAGATTGTAGATCGTTCACTTTGGGAACGTTCTGGTCATTGGGGCAATTATAGTGATCTAATGTTTACTACTCATTCAGAGCATCGCGATTACGCTATTAAACCAATGAATTGTCCATGTCATATTCAAGTGTTTAATCAAGGAATTAAATCTTATCGCGATTTGCCGGTTCGTTTTTCAGAGTTTGGTTGTTGTCATCGTAATGAACCGTCTGGCGCTTTGCATGGTATTATGCGAGTACGTGGATTTGTTCAAGATGATGCACATATTTTTTGTACTGATACGCAAATTGAAGATGAAGCGCATAAATTTATTGATTTAGTATTTCGGGTATATAAAAAATTTGGTTTTAATGATATTAATATCAAATTATCAACTAGACCACAAAAGCGAGTAGGTGATGATAAAGATTGGGATTTGGCTGAATCTGCAATGATTAAAACCTTAGAAAAAAAAGGTCTGGAATATCAATTACAGCCTGGTGAAGGTGCGTTTTATGGTCCAAAAATTGAATTTGCTTTAAAGGATTGTTTAGGTCGAGAGTGGCAGTGTGGTACATTACAATTAGATTTTAATTTGCCAGTTCGTTTAGATGCAACTTATATTGGTGAGGATGGTAGTAAAAAAACTCCATTTATGTTACATCGTGCAGTACTTGGATCTTTTGAAAGATTTATTGGTATTTTAATAGAACATTATGCTGGAGTATTCCCATTTTGGTTGGCGCCTATTCAAATTGCTGTTTTAAATATTTCGGAAAAACAAATTAATTATGCAATGCAAACAAAAGAGTTACTCACTACTAATGATTTTAGATGTATAATCGACCATAGTAATGAGAAGATTGGTTATAAAATTCGTGAAAATACTATGCGAAAAATACCTTATTTATTGATTATTGGTGATAAAGAGGTAGAGACTAACACTGTTACTGTAAGACGGCGAGATGGTAGTGATTTAGGCTCAATGAGTTTAAATGATTTTATGCACCTTGCACAACAAGAATTATAATTTTTAAAGGAGTAGTGCTATAAGTACTGATAAGCAAGTTAGAATAAATGAATTGATTACTGCAAGTGAAGTTCGTGTAGTAATTAATGAATCAGGTGAGGCTCTTGGAGTCATAAGTTTGGCGGAAGCTTTGGCTCGTGCTGAAGAATTGGGTATGGATTTGGTAGAGATATCGCCAAATGCAAATCCTCCGGTGTGTAAGATTATGGATTATGGTAAATTTAAGTATCGTGAGCAGAAGAAAGCTCATGAAATGAAAATGAAGCAAAAACAGATCCAAATCAAGGAGATAAAGCTAAGACCTGTAACTGACGACCACGATTATCAGATAAAACTTAAAAATGCAAGACGCTTTTTGGATGATGGTGATAAAGTTAAGTTTATTGTACAATTTAGAGGTCGTGAGATGATGCATCAAGATTTAGGCTTAAGATATCTTGAAAGGGCAGAAAATGATCTAATTAATGAGGCTGTTATCGAACAAAAGCCAAAAATTGATGGTAGAAATGCTATCATGATAGTAGCCGCAAAGAAAAAGTCTGGTAAATAATTTAATCTAATCGGTATAGGTTATTGTTTTTTTATTTAAAAACTTTAACCTATTGCTTTTGGTAGTGTGGCGAATGAATTGCTTAAAATATAGCTTACATTGAAGATAAGGTGCTTAATTAATGAAAAAAGTTGCTTTTTATTTACGGTTATTTTTAACTGGTGGAACCGAGACCTCATTGATAAGATATATAAAAGCATTAGATAAGAATATCTTTGATATTACTTTAATTATTGGTATTAATATGAAAGATTATGAGTTGTTCATTAATCAGATACCATCACATGTTAAAGTAAAATATGTTTTACAAGATAGTCGGCTGTGTCATGATTATTTTTATAAAAAACGTAGCAATAATTTTACTTTTAAAGATAAGCTTGCTAAAATATTTATTAAACCGCTTAGGAATCATCTTTATCGTAAATATATTATTGATGAATTATCTAATTATGATGTCGTAATTGATTATGCGATGGATTTAATCAGGTTTAGTAATCGAATACCTAAGCGATTAATAGGTTTTTTCCATTTTAGTTTAGATTATTATTTAGCTAAACCACGTAATTTTAAATTATATCAACGTAATCTGCGCTATTATGATAAATTGATTGTACTTAATCAAAGTATGTATGATCAATTTGTAAAATATTTTGCAGCTTATAAAGATTTAGCACAAGTATTTTATAACCAGTTTGACTTTAGTGTTATACGTAATTTAGCACAATGTAAGGTTGATGATATAACTAGTACTGATTATATAGTATCAGTTGCTAGATTAGAAGAAAACCAAAAGGATTTTACTAGTTTATTTTATGCATTTGCTAAAATTAAAGATAAAGTAAGTACTGATTTAATTGTTATTGGTGATGGCTCTGATAGACATAATCTGCAGGAATTAATTAATAAACTTGGTTTAGCAGATAGGGTTTATCTTTATGGGCATAAAAATAATCCATTTCCGTATATCAAAAATAGCCGTTTTTTTGTATTTAGTTCAAAGCATGAAGGTTTTGGTCTTGTTTTAGTAGAGGCGATGATTTTGTCGCGTGCGGTAATTAGTAGTGATTGTCCTGTAGGACCTTATGAAATCACTGCTGGTGGTGAATGTGGTCTGTTATTTAAAGTAGGTGATGTAGATGCGCTAGCATCGCATATGTATACTTTGATTAACAATCAAGCTGCAGTCGATAATTTGGTAAAAAAAGCTGATGCTTTGCTAGATCGTTTTGATATTAATAAAAATATAAAACAATTAGAAGAACTATTGTAGTGATTAATACAAGTATTATTTTAAGTACATATAATTGGATTGGTGCTTTAGATATTGTTTTGGATAGTTTATACCTGCAATTAATTGATTATCCAAATGTAGAGCTTATCATTGCAGATGATGGCTCAGATGACAGAACGCGAAAATTAATAGATACCTATAAGGCTAAAATAGTTAATTTACGCCATGTTTGGCATGAGGATAATGGTTTTCAAAAAAGTAAAATATTAAATAAAGCGGTTGCCCAATCAGTTGGTGAATATTTAATATTTCTTGATGGTGACTGTATTACATTTCCTGATTATATTAAGTATAATCTTTTAATGAAAGAGCGTGGCTATTTTGTTGCTGGGAACAGAGTTTTATTAGCTAAAGATTTTAGTGATGATATCATTAATAAAAGATATGATTATAAAAATATCTTTAATTGGGGTATATTTTCATGGTTGATTGCCTATTATAAGAAAAAAGTAAATAAATTTTTAGTGGATTTGAGATTTAAAAATGTTTTTTGGAGATATCTGCGAAATTCAAATTGGAAATATCCTAAGGGATGTAATTTTGCTGTGTTTCGTGACGATTTTATTAATGTTAATGGTTTTGATGAATCGTTTACTGGATGGGGTCATGAAGATTCAGACTTGTTTATTCGTTTATTACATAATGGTTTAAAAGTGAAAGATGCACGCTTTGCAGTACCTGTATTGCATTTATGGCATAACTCCTTTAATCGTGATCGTCAACAAAGTAATTATGGGATAATGATGACACGTTTAGCTGATGTGAATTTTATAAAATCGATAGATGGTATTGATAAATATATTTAATAATCTTAAAGGATAGTAAGATGTCTTATGAAAAATTAGATACGTTAAGACATAATATACAAAATTTGGCAATATTTATATTTTTTGTTTGTGTGTCGTTTATTTTTCATAGTAAAACCATTATTTATATTTTATTTCAATTATTAACTATTTATAATCTTATAATCCTTGATCGTAAACAGATTATGCAGAATAAATTTTTTATATATTATGGTTTAGTTTTTTGTGGGCTATAATTGTTACCTTGAATAGTCCTGTTATGCATAAATCATTATTATCTTTGCGTTATTGGTTATTACCATTTTTTGTTTATGTTGCTTTATATGATTATGATATTTTGCCGTTGATCAAAAAATATATTTGGATACCGAGTATATTTCTTTTTTTAGATGATATTGTTTTATTTATTTATTGGCATTCAAATGGCGCTTCTCCACTAATTAAAACTCATCTCTATCAACTAGGTTATTATTTGATGGGTGATATATTTTATAAGGTTTATACTAGTACCGTAATTATATGTATTTTAATATTTATATGGTTTTATATTGAAAAATCAATTTATAAAACGTCATTAATTATACTTAATTTAATTTCGGGGATTTTAAGTTATGATCGTATGTTTATTATTTCTTTATTAATTGTTATATTAAGTTATATATTTCTCGAAAAATTAAAATTCTCTCTCAAAAAAATGATTTTATTTTTATTTATTACTAGTATTACAATATCAGTTATTACATTATTTTTAATTTTAATTGGTATGGATTTACATATTAATGACAGACTTGGTATATATAGTTATTGGTTACCAAAAGTATTAGTATCACCAATTATTGGTGTTGGTGTTGGCAAAAATTGTTTACAAACATTTTTTCTAACTCATTATCCACCATCTGCACAGCTATTAGCAGAGCATTCGGCTTTACAATGGACGTCGCATAATTTTTTCTTGGACCTATTATTAACTCAAGGTATAGTTGGGCTTGTCATTTATTTGTTAGCATTGTATAAAATAACTTATACTTCGTTTCAATATGCTATATATAACAATATAAAATATAAATTTGTTACTTTTTATATAATTATTGGAATATTTTCTAAGTTTTTAGTGGATAACTCAATGGATGATAGACCGATTTTAGTATTTTGGTTTTTTATTATATGCAGTTATTTAATTAATAAGAATAAACTTAACAATGGTTAATAATTCTTTAGTAAGCATCATTATACCTGTATATAATGCAGAAAATTATTTGAAGATATGTTTAGATAGTATCTGTCAACAAATTTATCCTAATTGGGAAATAATAATTATTAATGATTGCTCTAAAGATAATTCAGTTGCCATTATTCAACAATATATAGATAAGTATCCAGACAAAATTAAATTAATTTTAAATCATAAAAATATAGGTCCTGGGCTTAGTCGTAATATTGGAGTTGCTAAAGCTACTGGTAATTGGTTGTTTTTTATGGATGCTGATGATTTTATCGAAGCAAATTGTTTGTCTAAATTATTATTGGCGGCTAGTTTGGGTGATTATGATATTGTTCTTGCTAATTATTATTTGCTCAAAAATGATCTTAAGGTGGTTCATGATATAGATTTAGTAGCTAATTTTCAATTTTCTCGATTTTCATTAGGATTATATTCTTGGGGGACTTTATTTAATTATCGCTTTTGGATAGA
>DAHXMX010000129.1 GCA_027371515.1 Neisseriaceae bacterium | reverse complement strand
TTATCGTCATCAATAAAGCCAATTGGGTTATATTCACGTCCATTTTGTAGAGCAATGCATATTTGTATGATTAGTTGTTCATATTCTAAAAACGCATCTCGAGCTTTCATGATTCTTTGATGTTGAGTTGTTTCTGGGTTATCACCAATTAATAATTCTTCATATAGTTTTTCTCCAGGTCTTAAGCCAGAAAATTTAATTTCGATATCGCCATTTGGTTCGTTTTCATCTCGAATTGATAAACCACTTAAATGAATCATACGAATTGCCAAGTCTAGTATTTTGATAGGTTTGCCCATGTCTAGGACAAATACTTCACCACCATTAGCCATATTACTTGCTTGTATTACTAGCTGTACTGCTTCAGGTATAGTCATAAAGTAGCGCGTTATATCTGGGTGAGTTACTGTTACTGGTCCTTTATATTTGATTTGTTCACGAAACAATGGCACAACTGAGCCAGATGAACCAAGCACATTACCAAAACGCACCATTGTAAAAACTGTATGTTTTGATTTTGTTTGAATTGCTTGCAAAATCATCTCCGCAATGCGTTTTGTACAACCCATTATATTAGTTGGACGAACCGCTTTATCTGTAGATATTAGAACCATTGTATTTACATTGTATTTTAATGCAAATTGTGCCACATTTAGAGTACCAATAATATTGTTTTTAATACCAGCTATAGGATTAAATTCCACAATTGGTACATGTTTATATGCAGCTGCATGGAATATAGTGTGAATATTATAGCGTTCAAAAATGCGCTCAAGTAATGAAGTATCAGTAATTGAGCCTAAGATATCAACAAGTTGCGCATTTTCGTAGTGAAGTTTAATGGTACGAGTAATATTGTATAGCGAAAATTCTGATATTTCTAATAAAATTATTTTTTGTGGATTAAGTTTAATTATTTGGCGTACTAGCTCACTACCAATAGAACCTCCAGCACCAGTTATCAATATGTTTTTATTTTCAATGTTATTACGCATAAAGTCAGTGTTTACATCAATCGTAGCGCGACCAAGCAAATCTTCAATATCAATTTCTTTGATATCTTTAATACTAACTTCATTATTAATTAAGTCATTTATACTCGGTAGTGTTGTAATATGAATTGATAATGGTTCAAGCATAGCTATAATTTGATTGCGTCTTTCATTGCTAATTGATGGCATGGCTATTATAATTTGATTTACTTCATTTTCAAGCAATAGTTTATGAATTTTACGGGGATTATGGATATAGATACCGCGTATCATATTTCCCCATTTGTTTTTATCGTCATCAATAAAGCCAATTGGGTTATATTCACGTCCATTTTGTAGAGCAATGCATATTTGTATACCTGCAGAACCAGCACCGTAAATAATAACATTGGTTTTTTTTATCGGGTCAAATCTTTTTACTATTCCACGTAAGATTAATCTTGTACCGCCGATGTATGCTAGTGCAAATACCCAGAATATAATAATAGATGACTTAGGGAATGCATAAATTCCAAAAATATAAATTATAATTATTAAGCATAGCACAGATATGCTAACACCTTTTAGCACTATAATTACAACTTTATCATCAATATAACGAATTACAGCACGATATAATCCGGTATAGATAAAAACAGGGATTGTAATAATTGGCAGAATTATAAATAACCAATAATAGTGATTTAACTTTGGATCCCATGTGCCTCCAAGACGTAATAAAACAGACGTATACAAGGCTAACGGTAACAAAATACAATCAATTAATAATAATATTTGAATATTAGTTGATTTTAAAGTGTTTGATTTTTGTTTTAAATTATTAATAATTTTATTTAATATATGCATGTTGATTTATGGTTATTTAAATTTACTCAAGAATTTATTATAACATTATTTACTATTTATGATATAGTGTTGTGTAATAGTTATTATTTTGGATTAAAAAATGAATATGAAGATTTTGAAAAAAATTTATTTAATTAACGTATTGTTATTGGCATGTAATGTTTATGCGAATAATTATCAGGTTGTTATTGAAAGTGATACTAAGACATTAATTAAGCAAATTGATAAAAATGCAAAAAAAAATGAAATATATAAACAAAATCTAGGAGATATTATTCAGTGGAGTGCTAGACAATTAGTTAATGAACCTTATGTAGGTAAATTATTAGATCAGCATGAGCCGGAGTATTTATATATAAGTGTTACTAATACTGATTGTATGCTGTTTATTGAGGAGGTTTTGGCTTTAGGGATTTTAATTAAACATGATGATTTAACATTAAATAATTATGTTAATAAGATTAAAGAAGAGCGGTATCACGGGGAAATAACTTTTTGTAATCGTAATCATTATTTTAAAGATTGGGCTATTGAGAATATTAAAAAAGGTTTAGTGGTTGATATAGCTTATTTATTATCAAAGCAATATTTACCATATGCTGCTAATGTAATGAGTAGATCACTTGAAAAACAGCACAAACATTTGGCTGATATAGAATGCATTAAACAACGAGAAGATTATATTAATAATGAACAGTTGGGTTTTATTCCGATTAAAGATGTCGAGAAAAATCTTAAAAATATTAAAAGTGGGGATATTATTGGCATTGTAAGAACACCTAATAATAAAGCTGATTCAATTCATCATTTAGGTATTGCTAATATTACTAAAAATGGTGTTGGTATGATTCATGCGTCAAGTGATAAGAAAAAAGTTATTGTTGAGCCAACATTAATGGGGTATTTGAATCGTTTTCAAGATATGCAAGGTATTATTTTGTTACGCGCTAAAAATTAATCAATAATAAGCGCTGCACAATAATTAAAGTTATATAATTGCAATAGTTGATTTAAAATATAGCTGTATAAAATGATGTAAAATATATATTGATTATATTATTTTTATTAATTGTTATTATTGTATTAAAGGAGCTTAAAAATGACTAGAATTGCTTTGGTGACTGGTGGTATGGGTGGTTTGGGTGTTGCTATGTGTAAATCGTTGGCTAAAAAAGGATACACGGTGGTTACAACTTACTCAGGTAATGAAGAAAAATGCAAACTTTTTTTAGAAAAAACTAAAACAGAAGGTTTTAATTTCAAAGCTTATAAATGTGATGTGTC
>DAHXMX010000128.1 GCA_027371515.1 Neisseriaceae bacterium | reverse complement strand
GTAACTATTAATCAAGTTAAAACACTTGGTGATTATGTTTTAGATATTCATACTCAGAATGCTTCAATTACTTTATTAAAGTCTAATATACAACGAAAATTATTAGATGAATTTGCAGGAAATTATGATTTAGTCAGTCAAATAGAGTCGTTATATGCTCAAATAAATAAACTTAAATCTAATTTAGATGAAGCGAAAAAGCATGCTAATGAATTAGAAATTAAACGTCAAATATTAACTAGTGCAATTGAAGAATTAAGCAAACTTAATCTAGGGCCTAATGAATGGACTGAGCTTGAGCAACAACATAACACATTAGCTAATCGAGATAAAATCATTGAAACTTATAACCAAATAATTGGAATTCTTGATGATCCAGAAATTGGTATATTACGTTCATTACACAGAATTAAAACTGAACTTTTATATATAACTAACAAAACCAATGGTATTGATGAGTTGATAAACTACGTTAATAATGCTGAAATTGAATTATCAGAGCTAAATTATACCATTAATCATGCGATAAATAATATTGATATTGTTCCGCTAACATTACAAAACATAGAATCAAGAATGAATCAAATTTTTGATATTAGTAGAAAATATAGAATCACACCCGAGGAAATTCCTTCTAAATTAGTAACCTTAAAGCAAGAGTTAGATAAACTAAATCAATCTTTAGATATAGATGTTTTAACTAAGGAACTAGATGATTTAATATCACAATACATGGTTCAAGCAAATAAATTATCTAAAACTAGAAATGATGTAGCCAATTCTCTAAGCATTCAAGTAAGTAACTTATTACATGAATTAGCTATAACTGGACATTTTATAGTAAAACTTATTCCACAAACAGAGCTAACTAGCTACGGAATGGAACAAGTGGAATATCAGATTAGTTTTAATAAAGGTATGAACCTACAACCATTAGCCAAGGTGGCATCCGGTGGTGAATTATCTCGTACAGCATTAGCTTTATATTTATTGCTTAGTATTCATAATCCACCAGAAGTAATTATTTTTGATGAAATTGATGTAGGAATTGGTGGTAAGGTAGCTTCAAGTGTAGGTAAGATGTTGTATAAACTTGGGCTTACCAAACAAGTAATCTGTATCACACATCAAGCACAAACAGCAGTTTTTGGTGATCATCATATCTTAGTTAATAAAAAAGCAAACTCCAATACCACAAATACAATTCTTGAATATTTAAATAAAAATACACAACTTGATGAATTATCGCGTATGATTAGTGGTGTAGAGATTACAACTGCGACATTAAATCATGTAAAGGATATGCTAAACCAAGCACTAAGGGATAAATGTATTAATTAATTTTATGTATGTTAGGATTAGAAAAAAGGCAAATAAAATGATAGCACAAAAAATAATTGATCAAATAAATGAACAGTTTAATGGTATAGTAAAAAATAATCCGCTAACTGATATAGAGGCCAATTTTAAAACAATATTATTAAGTGTGCTAGAAAAGCTAGACTTAGTAACTCGCGATGAGTTTGATATTCAACAACAAGTATTAATTAAAACTCGTGAAAAAGTAGAACAGTTAGAACAAAAAATAAAACAATTAGAACAATTAATAAAATAAATATAATTATGCAAATTATATACCGGAATTAGCAAAATTTATTTCAATAACTTTGCGAATATTTCGCCAAATAGTTTTATTAGACCATATTAGAATATCTATAAGCAATATTTAGTTAATATATATTTTATGATATAATAATGAGGTTTAATTAGCATGGCTTATGCGGTATTGTATTCAAGAGCATTAGATGGTTTAAATGCGAAATTAGTAACGGTTGAAATTCATGTATCTGGTGGATTGCCTAATTTTTCGATTGTTGGACTTCCAGATACTGAAATCAAAGAAAGTAGAGATAGAATTAGATCTGCAATTGCTATGTCTGGATATACGTTTCCTGCACGTAGAATTACAGTTAATTTAGCACCGGCTGATTTACCAAAAGACTCAAGCAGGTTTGATCTACCAATTGCCATAGGGATATTGTTAGCGTCAAATGTAATTCGTGCAAAATGTAATATTCAAGAATATGAATTTGCAGGAGAATTATCACTTAGTGGTAATATTAGAAGAATAAATGGCTGTTTAGCAATTGCTTTTCATGCTAGTGCAAGTAAACGTAAATTTATTTTACCAATAGATAATCTAGCTGAAGCTAGTTTAGTTTTAGATGCTAAGTTATATCCTGTTAATAGTCTAAATCAAGCTATTAAACATATAACTGGCGAAATGGAAATAGCTACCAAACATTGTCAATTTGACGATATAAAGGTAGCAAATTATTATGCAAACTTAGATTTTAATCAAGTTTATGGGCAGATACAAGCTAAAAAAGGTATGGAAATAGCCGCTAGCGGTAGGCATTCTGTGCTATTGATGGGCAATCCAGGATGTGGTAAATCGATGTTGGCGGAAAGATTAATTACAATTACGCCTAAGCTTGATATGCATAGTGCTATTGAAAGTGCCTCTATTTTCTCTATCGCTAATGGAGCTTTTGACTTAAATCAATGGCGAATACCTCCATTTCGTCATCCGCATCATAGTAGCTCTGTAGTTGCAATTATCGGTGGTGGGAGTGTAGCGCGACCAGGGGAAATAAGTCTTGCACATAATGGAATATTATTTATGGATGAGATGCCGGAGTATGACCGCAAGGTATTAGAATCATTGCGTGAACCACTAGAAAATAAACGAGTAAGCATTTCACGCATTAAATATAAAGTAGAATATCCAGCTGATTTTCAATTAGTAGGAGCTTTAAATCCCTGTCCATGTGGTAATTATGGACATAAATATAAGACTTGTAAATGCAGCATAGAACAAGTAAATAAATATCGTGCTCGTCTATCTGAACCACTACTAGATAGAATTGATTTAATGATTGACATGCCGTATCTTGAAGCCAATGAAATGCAAAACAAAGAATTAGGTGAAAGCTCTCAAGATATTTTAAAAAGAGTAATAAGTGCACAAGCTATACAATTAAAACGTCAAGGTAAGCTTAATTACGCACTTAATAATAATGAAATTAATCAAGAATGAATCAAATTTTTGATATTAGTAGAA
>DAHXMX010000127.1 GCA_027371515.1 Neisseriaceae bacterium | reverse complement strand
CTATAATTGAACCAATTAACGACACCATACCTGCACTTAATGCTCGAAAACTAATATAATCAAATACTCTAAAGGCTCCAACAAAATTGGTTAACCAATGCGTTAAAAATAATAACATTTATCCCACCTTTTATTTTAAGTAAGCTTCCGAACTATTTCACTTAAATTCATTGAGTTAGAGCCTTTTATTAATAATGTAGCAGTTTTAGGCAATTCTCTAATGCAATATTCTACTATATCCTGATTAGACGTAAAATGTAATTTTTCACCACGAAAGTTTTCATTACTTATTTGCGCATAATCTCCGATGGTTAATAATTTATCTATCCCATGCTCAAAAGCATACTCCCCAATTTCTTTATGTGCATCAATGGACCACTTACCTAATTCCTTCAAATCAGCAAAAATCATCCAATGAGGATGTGGTAAATTAACAATAGCATTAATTGCTGCTTTTACAGAATCAGGATTGGCATTATAACAATCATCAATTAATGTTGCTCCATTAAATGCAATTTTTTGCTCTAGTCTCCCACTATAACCTTTATAGTCCTCCAAACCAGATTTAATATTATCTAACTTACAATTAAGCTGTAATGCCAATACACATGCACTTAATGCATTATCATAGTTATGTGCACCTAAAATTTGTAACTTAATTATAATTTTTTCACCAGTTATGGTTTCAAGCTGTATGGTATTATTATCCAAATAATCACTGATATAACAACTACTATCTTTACATCCATATTTAATAATTTTTAAGTTTTTATCAGCAACGCTCTCACACCACATTGATGCAAATTGTGAGCATACATTGATACACATTACCCCACCATCTATTAAACCGCTATAAATTTCACCCTTTGCTTGCGCAATATCAATTAAAGAATTAAAATGCCCAGCATGTGCAAACATCACATTATTAATCAAAGCTATACTTGGTTTAGCAATATTTGATAAATATTTCAATTCACCACTATGGTTCATACCCATTTCAATAATTGCCACTTTATGTTTTTCATTTAACTGCAATAAAGTTAATGGCATACCTAGATGATTATTTAAATTACCAGCCGTTGCTAGTACACACTCTTCACTATATTCTTTATAACAAATACTTTTAAGCATCTCTTTAACCGTAGTCTTCCCATTACTACCAGTGATTGCAATAACTGGTATATGAAATAGCATTCGATAATTATGCGCCAACAAGCCTAATGCTAAAATCGTATTAACGACATAAATAACATTTGGTAATTTAATGCAACTATTGGAATTAGCAATTACTGCACAATTGGTTAAATCAAGATCGCGGATAAAGTCATGACCGTCATTTACCTCACCTTTTATAGCTACAAAAAGTGTATTTGGCATAACTTTACGGCTATCTATTACCACATTATTAATTATTAACTCTGCATTCGAACCTAAACTTAATTCACCATTACACATTTGTGCAATTGCTGCTAAACTTAATTTCATAACTTACTAACCTAAATATTTTCTAGCGACATCATAATCAGAAAAATAACTTTTAACACCATTAATTTCTTGAGTTGTTTCATGACCTTTACCAGCAATCAAAACTATATCATTTGGTTTGGCCATAGTTAATGCTGCTTTGATTGCTAACTCCCTATTTTCAATTACTTGATAATTATCTTTATTTATTCCCGAAATAATATCATTAATAATATCAATTGCAGATTCATAGCGTGGATTATCTGAAGTAATAATCACTAAATCAGCTAATTTAGTTGCAATACCTCCCATTTGAGGACGTTTTGTTTTATCCCGATTACCACCACACCCAAAAACACAATATATTCTACCTTTATTCTCAATTTGCTTTAAAGTTAAAAGTGCCTTTTCTAAAGAATCTGGTGTATGAGCAAAATCAACAACTACTAATGGTTTATTAGCATTTCTAATTACATCCATACGCCCCAATACTGTGGTAATATTTTTAATTATCTCATTAATATTAGTTAAACTATACCCATCAACTAATAATACTCCTATTACAGCTAATACATTATATATATTAAAATATCCCAATACATTTAGATATAACTTTATTGTTTCAGTTCTATAACTAACAGTGAATTCAATACCATTAATAGTAAGATAAATATTAGAAGCTCTAAGACTGCCATGTTCTATACCATAATCAATAATATTTAATGGTAATTTATCATTTAATAATTCTTGATATAATCTATCGCCATACTTATCATCTACATTTATAATAGCATTCTTTAACCCATACCAATAAAATAACTCTTTTTTAGCTAAATAATAATTTTCCATAGTAACATGGTAATCTAAATGATCTTGAGTTAAATTAGAAAAAACAGCCGTTGTAAAATTAATACCATTAACTCTACCCTGCACTAAAGAATGTGACGATACTTCCATTGCAACAATATCAACATGTTGTTGTTTAAATTGATACAATGCATGTTGTAACACAATTGGATTTGGAGTAGTGGAATCACTGTACTTAACCTCTGGATAAACACCAATTCCTGTAGTACCTATAATTCCAACTTTTTTATTTAACTGTTGATAAGCCTGACTAACCCAATAACTAATTGAGGTCTTGCCATTAGTTCCAGTAATACCGATAACATTATACGCTGTAGATGGGTTATTATATTTAGCTGAAGCTAACAAACCAACATGCAGAACTAAATTATTAACTGAATAACAATTATCGTATTGTATCTTTAGATTATCAGATGCTTCATAAATAATAGCACAAACATGTTTCATAATAACATCGGAAATATATTTTCGCCCATCATTAGCAAAACCTGGATATGCACAAAAAATTGAATTTTCATTAACATAACGACTATCAATTTGTAAATCATGATCATAAAGTAAAGTACCCAGCTGTTTAATCAACTGGGTACTTTGCTCTAACGTAATTTTACTTAATCTACTAATCATATAAATCACCTACTGTAAAATATAATTGCCCAAACTTTAACTCAAATAACAATGCGTAGTGTATTATTGTAACCTGTTTGGGCAATTAAAGATGGAGTAATCTTTATTTTTTATCTGGTCTAACTCCTAAGGTTGGTAAAGATTGAGTTGCAATTTTACTAAATACTGGAGC
>DAHXMX010000126.1 GCA_027371515.1 Neisseriaceae bacterium | reverse complement strand
AACTTTTTCTATCAATTACACCATATAGGGTTGCACCTGATAAAAGTCCTATTTTTTCATTTTTATTAACTAATGATAATAAGTGGATTAATCATCATGAAGTTGCAATTGATGGTTCAATTTTATTTATCGATAAAATTGATAATAAAAAACTACACGTCTTATTAGTGTCCTATGAAAGGCATGCTATCGTGGCACATTACTTGCTTAATCTTAGTAACTACAATACACAGGAGAGAAAAATTGAGAATAAGTAATAAAGATATTGGAAGTTATCCTTGGTACTTAAAACCATTTTTTAATCATCAGAAGAAAAAATATGGTGCGGTATTAGAACCAGCATTAGTGTGGGCACGGATTCCTAAATTATTTTTAGCAGTTGCAACCCTATATGGTGTAATTGATAGAAAAAGTTCACCACTATCTGGAGAATTAAGATCATTAATTACCGTTAGAGTATCACAGATAAATTGGTGTGCTTTTTGTGTTGATATTAATTCTATGACATTAATAAAGCGCAGTGGTAGTGAAGCCAAGTCTAATGAATTAGAAAAATGGCAAGATTCTAAATTATTCAGTTTAAAAGAAAAAGCAGCATTGGCATATGCTGAGGCAATAACCTATTCTGGGCAAAATCCAACAAATGAGATGTTTATCGAGTTAAGACGTCATTTTGATGAAGATACAATAATTGAACTAACAGCACTAATTGCCTTTCAAAATATGTCAAGCAAATTTAATAGTGCTCTTGATATAGCACCACAGGGTTTTTGTGCTATTAAGAAAAAACGAGGTTTTACAAATGAGTTGCTTTAATTTAGATAATATACACTGTGCAAGTTGTGTCAGTAAAATTGAAAGCAAGTTAAATAAAATAAACGGTATTAAGACTGCCAAAGTTAGTTTGCTTGATAAGACCTTGCATGTGGAATATGTAAATTCAAATCTGGATCAGCAGGTTATAGATGCTGTAAAAACTCTTGGATATAACATAATTAACGTACCTATTACAAAAACCAGGATTAATTTGTGGTTAAATACAATTTTACCTATTATATTAGGTCTTATTGTTATGATGGTAGGAATGTCAAAAGACCTAATGCTAAATTCTACTGGATATTTTGGCATTACATTTGATTTTATTACGTCGATACTAACATTAGTGATATTTTTTATTAGTGCTCGAGAAATTTTTATTAGTGGCTGGCGCGGATTTAAATCCCTTAGTTTTAATATGTATAGTTTAATTATATTAGGTATATCTTCAGCGTGGCTATATTCAACATTTATAATCATAATGTCATGTTTAGGATATCTTATAACGCCACATGTTTATTTTGAGTCAGCATTAATTATAGTCGGATTAATAAATTTAGGATCATATTTGGAAAATAAGGCAACAGCGACTGCTACGGACGCAATCAACTCACTAAGCAAACTGCAACCAGAGAAAACAACAATAATAAAAAATAATAAAGAGCAACTGATAAGTACCAACTCACTGAGAGTGAACGATATTATTAAAATTCGCCCAGGTGAAAGAATTCCAGCTGATGGTATTATTTTAGAAGGTAACGGTTATGTTGATGAATCAATGTTAACTGGTGAAGCAATAGCTATTCATAAAACCATAGAGAATAAAGTGGCAGCAGGAACAATTAATACAACGGGTTCATTTCTATTTAAAGCACTTGCCGTTGGTACCAAAACCATGCTTGCAGAAATTGTAGAATTAGTCAAAACAGCACAAATGTCAAAACCTGAATTAAGCAAAATTGCTGATAAAGTATCTTTAATTTTTGTTCCTGCCATAATATCTATTGCAGTAATTGCTGCAATTCTGTGGTTAGTTTTGGGACCAGAACCACGAATATTCCATATGATATCAGTTTTTATGACCGTACTAATTATTGCATGTCCGTGTTCTGTAGGATTGGCAATTCCTGTGGCATTAATTGTGGGACTAGGTAAAAGTGCAGCATTTGGAGTTTTAATTAGAGATGCTAGTTGTTTGGATGCAATGAACAAGCTCGATTATATTTTATTGGATAAAACTGGTACGATTACTGAAGGTAAACCACAGGTTATTAACTTTATTAGTTCCTTTAATGATGCACTAAATATAATGAAAACTATAGAAAGCAACTCTGAACATCCAATAGCTAAAGCAATTTTATCGTATAAACCAGAAATTATGAATAATTTGAGCTGTAATGATTTTCAAAGTGAAGCAGGCATGGGGATCAGCGGCATTATTAATGAGAAAAGATATTTTATTGGTTCAGAGAATTATATTGTGGGTAAAATAAAAATTTCTAATGCTTTTAAGGCAAAAACCTCATACACTCAAATATTTTTGGCAAATGAATATGAAGTCTTAGCAAGAGTTGACATAGCAGATAAAATTAAGAGTGATTCTGCTGCGGCAATTGCAAAGATTAGGGGGAATGGCATAAAAATTGCTATGGTTACAGGGGATAATGAAGCAAATGCAATGGCAATTGCTAAACAAGTCAATATAGATAAAGTATACGCAAATTGTAGCCCCACAGAAAAAGTTAACATTATTCATAACTTACGCAATAATAAATACGTGGTTGCATTTGTTGGCGATGGAATTAATGATGCACCCAGTTTGGCTACAGCTGATGTGGGAATTGCTATGGGCGGTGGTACTGATATAGCAATGCAAAGTGCAAATATTACGTTATTACAAAATTCTTTATTTGGCATCCATAAAGCAATTTTAGTAGGCAAAGCTATAAATCGTAATATGCAACAAAACCTATTGGGCGCATTTATATATAACGTGGTAGCGGTGATTATTGCAACCGGCTTATTTTATCCTGTTTGGCATGTATTATTAAATCCAATAATCGCAAGTATAACTATGAGTTTATCCTCAATTACTGTGATTATGAACGCATTAAGATTACGTAACATAAAAGTTGAATAAAAAGAAAGTAAAACATGAAAATAATATTAGATTCTACAATTAAATGCCCTAAATGTCTTCATGAGAAAAAGGAAGTTATGCCAACTGATTCATGTCAATTTTTTTATGAATGTGAAAAATGTAAGGTTGTTTTAAGACCACTTTCAGGAGATTGTTGTGTTTTTTGCTCTTATGGGTCGGTTAAATGCCCATCAAAGCAAAATATTTAGGTTGATTTTAAAA
>DAHXMX010000125.1 GCA_027371515.1 Neisseriaceae bacterium | reverse complement strand
GTTGAGCAATTGGCGCTTTTGCCGAATATTAATTGGTATCAAAATTTGGTAAGTAAATGGGATATTAGTGAATTAGGTGCAAATAACCTATTGGTTGAATTTGTTAAAACTAAGATTAATTCCTATAAACTGGGACGTGATTACCCAAATCTAAATACTACTTCTAGATTGTCGCCATATTTACATTTTGGGCAGATATCTCCTCATCAAATTTGGTATACTATAAAACAACTTTATAATGATGACAATACTGAACATTTTTGTAGTGAATTGGTATGGCGTGAATTTTCATATAATTTGTTATACTATAATCCAGAATTAGCAACACAAAATCTGCAATATAAATTTAATTATTTTCCATGGCATAATAATCATGAACAGTTATTAAAATGGCAGACAGGGCAAACTGGGATTCCGATTATAGATGCTGGCATGCGTGAATTGTGGCAAACAGGATATATGCACAATCGAGTACGTATGATTGTTGGCTCTTTTTTAGTGAAAAATCTGTTGATTGATTGGCGATATGGAGCAAAATGGTTTTTTAATACATTATTTGATGCCGATTTGGCTAATAATAGTGCTAGTTGGCAATGGGTTGCTGGTAGTGGTACGGATGCAGCGCCTTATTTTAGAATATTCAATCCTGTAACTCAAGGACAAAAATTTGATTCAGATGGATACTATACAAGAAAATATGTTAAAGAATTGAACGATATACCTAATAAATATTTATTTAATCCTTGGGAAGCACCACCAGATGTTTTAAAGCATGCAAATATTCAATTGGGTGTTAATTATCCATTTCCGATAGTTGATCTTAAAAATTCACGCCAATTAGCTTTAAGCTTATTTAATAATTTACAAAAAGTTTAGTATAATAATTGTTGATAAATATAACAATAAAGAATAATTTATTTAAAGGATAATATAGTGATACGTCTTGGAGTTAATATAGATCATGTTGCTACTCTTCGGAATGCTCGTGGAGAGGATTTCCCAAGTGTAATTGAAGCTGGTTTAGTATGTGAAACACACGGTGCTGATTTAATTACGGTACATTTACGTGAAGATCGTAGACATATTAAAGATAATGATGTTATTTTACTTAGACAAACATTAAAAACTGAACTTAATCTTGAAATGGCAGTAACTGATGAAATGTTAGAGTTTGCCTTGGATGTTAAACCTGATTATGTATGTTTAGTTCCTGAAAAACGCCAAGAATTAACTACTGAAGGTGGTTTAGATGTATTATCTAATATGGATCGTATTGGATATTTTATTGACACTTTGCATAAAAACAATATTAAAACATCTTTGTTTATTGATGCTAATTTGGAGCAAATTAATGCAGCTAGAGATGTTAACAGTTATGCAATTGAGATTCATACGGGTAAATATGCAAGTTGTAGGGGTTCAGCATATATTAATGAAGATTTTTATACTATACAAGATATGTGTGAGTACGCAAGTTCACTTGATTTAGTGGTAAACGCAGGTCATGGGTTAAATTATAACAATGTGCAAGCAATTGCAAGTATTCCACAAATTCATGAATTAAATATTGGATTTGCTATTATTGCAAAAAGTATGTTTGTTGGATTATCACAAGCTGTATATGAAATGAAACATTTAATATTAAATAGTAGGTATAAATAAATGGTACAGCATATAATAGCTATTATTAGTGGAGCTGTATTTGTTATTGCGGTAATTTCCGGAATTGGACCACAAAGTCTTAATTTAATGAGTCATGCAATTAAACGTAATCATGCATATCAAGTTGCGTTGACGTGCTTTCTTGCTGATTCTTTTTTAATTTTGATTGGCTGTATTGGCTTATCTTTTGATAAAGCGCATAATGTGATTTTGATGATAAATTTAATTGGAATAATTTTTATAGCATATTATGTTTTTATGAAAATCAAAAATTTATTTAGGTTTCGCTCTAAACTTAATATTACAAGTCAAGGATTAACTTCTAAAAAAGAAGCAATTATAAGTGCATTAATGCTTACTTTTTTTAACCCTCTTGTTTTTATTGATGCGTTTATTGTAATTGGTGGAACTTCATATCATTATCATGGTATAGATTGGTTAGATTTCGTAATTGGTGCTATTTTAGGTGATTTTATTTGGTGTTATAGCTTGACTTATGTTGCTTATAAATTCTCTCATCGCTTAGATCAACCACGAGTATGGTTTGCAATTGATTTATTTACGATTATTGTTATGCTGGTGATTTTTTATAAAACATTAGGATTTATATTTAAATGATATTTGGAATTGGGCATGATATTGTAGAAAATGAGCGTATTAAAAGACTTTATGATCGCTATGGTAACTCTTTTTTAAGTAAAATTTTATCTTTTTACGAAATAAATGTATTTAAAAATCAAAATAAATCAATTAATTATCTAGCCAAAAGGTTTGCTGCAAAAGAAGCATTTGCTAAAGCTTGTGGTACAGGAATTCGTACACCTATTTTATTTACAGCAATTACAGTTGATAATGACGTTTTGGGTAAGCCTTTTTTTAGTTTTGATAAAGCTATTAACAATTGGTTTAGTAAATATAACATACATAATGTATATTTATCTTTGAGTGATGAAAATAAGTTATCAAGTGCTTTTGTGGTATTGGAAACATGTAAACAACAAAATGAAGAATGTATTTAGCGAGTACATAGTGTATGTAAACTAGCTAAAATGTAGACAATATGTTATAATAACAATATGGTATTATAATTTAAGGTGATTCAATTATGAAGATTATTACTGTACAAGATGTAGCAAAAATAATAAGTAAACATACGTTTAAACAAGTTATGCTTGATTTGGTGGAGTATTTAAAATTAGATTTTAGTCGCTGGAATGATTTTGATAAAAGTCCTCGTCATGCTATTCATGTAGATGGAGGTGTTATTGAATTGATGCCAGTTGCTGATAAGGATTTATATACATTCAAATATGTTAATGGTCATCCTAAGAATCCAACTAGTGGTTTGCAAACAGTAGTTGCAACTGGTCAATTGTCATTGGTAGAAAATGGTTATCCGCAAATGTATTCAGAGATGAGTATTTTAACTGCACTTAGAACTGCTGCTTCCTCCGCATTGTTACATTGACTAAGTTTTACATTTGTTTTAGACATATTATTTACAAATTTAATCATAGCC
>DAHXMX010000124.1 GCA_027371515.1 Neisseriaceae bacterium | reverse complement strand
GAAGAAAAAAGCGTTTCTTACAGAGGAGGCTCCAGGAAAAGGTTGTTGAGTCAACCACGCACTCGTTAATCCAATAATTATAAACAAACAAACAAAACGACAGAGCGTCATTACTTGTTGAAATAAACGCTAATATATATATATATATATATATATATGGTGTTGGTTCATATTTAAAAAACAAATAAAAAAAAAAGAAGAAAAGGGGAGGAAGAAACAAAAAAATAATCTTCCATTATATAAATTCTTAGGTGGTAATAAAAATAAGCTAGATACGTGTATTACAATTAGCGTAAAAGATAAATATGAAATGTTGCAAGATGCAATTGAGTTATATCAAAGTGGTTATACCAAGCTTAAAATAAAAGTTGGATTAGATGTTAATCAAGATATTGAACGTATTAAATTAATTAGCGAACATTTGAAAGATAAAGTTACTTTATTAATAGATGCTAATCAAGGTTATAATTATAAACAAGCAATTAATTTTATTAATCAATTAACTAATTTGGATATTAATATTGAAATAATTGAACAACCAGTTAAACGTTATGCATTAAATGTATTACAGCAAATTACGCAGAAATCATTTTATCCAATTATTGCTGATGAATCTTGTCATAGTCCAATAGATGCATTAAATATTGTGAAAAACAATTGTGCTGATGGAATAAATATTAAACTTATGAAATGTGGAGGAATTAATAATGCCAATGCAATTTATCATATTGCTCATACGGCAAATATAAATATTATGGTCGGTTGTATGTTGGAATCTCCGATTGGAGTTAACGCAATTGCAAGCTTTGCTGCTTCTAAGGCTGATATTTGTTATGCAGATTTAGACCCGATAGCTTTGATTAAGTATAATTCAATTCAAGGTGGTGCACAATTAGTTAATAATCAAATCATATTAAGTGATAATCCAGGTCTTGGTATTACTGGATTTAGTGATTCGTTAATGCATATTTTGGAGATAAAATAATGGACTTTTATTTACAGTTAGCTAGTTTAGCTATTATTGTTGTTTATGCGGTTATGGTATTTAAAAATATAGACCCATTAGTAGCAACTGCGGTTTGTGTCATAATTGGCTTTGGCTTTAATTATTCAAATGGCCATTTGAAATCGGCGCAACTTTAGAACAAGCGCTGGGTTCATTTATGGCATTAATTGGTTTTATTATTATGCTTGGTAGAGGTCTTGGTGAAGTACTTTCAAAAACTAAAGTTAGTCATACTATAGTACATAAGATTGTTTATGGAATTGGGGTTAATACTAAAACTAAAGTAAAATTAGGGATTGTATTATCATCATTAGTAATTGTTGCGCTACTTGGGACATTAGCTGGAGGACTAGCTATTCTTGCACCAATTTTACGCCCAATTGCTGGTAGTGTAAAATTATCAAGACCAAGTCTTGCTGTATTAATGCAAGCATCTGGAGAAGAGGCTTTAATTTTAGGTCCTTTTGCACCACCAGTTGTTGCGCTACTTGGGGTGTTACCAAATTTATCTTACACTCATATGCTATTATTTTGTTCACTGCCAGTTGCGTTAATAACTTTAGTTACAACTTGGATTATGGCAAATAAACTACAAAGAGAATATGGTAATGAGTTATGTGATATTGAAGAAAATAGCGAAGTATTTATCCCTACCTCCAGACAAAATATCGCAACTTTGATTTTTATAGGGTTGTTTACTGTATTTGTAATCTTTGGATTAATTTATCATGCTAAAACTTCATACGTAATTTTTGTAATGTTTAGTCTGTCTTTAGCGGTTGGTTTAATAAGTGGCTTAAGTTTAACCCAAATATTTAATTTAATTATTGAGGGAATGAAGAAAAATTTTCATTTGTTTATTATATTTATTTTACTTGACCCATTCCTTAATTTAATAGAACACGCTGGTGGTTTTCATGCGCTTACTAAGATATTTATTCCATTAATGAATTATGGAGGTCGTCCAGTATTATCGATTTTAATTGGTATTACAGGAGCTTTTGGAATGCCTGCAGCATCAGCTGCTGTTATTAAAATGCTTCATCAAATGTTTGAACCAAGCGCAATAACTTTAGGTTTAACTAGTGTTAATTTTGCGCTATCTATGTTACTTGCAACTCGAGTTACCAATTTTGCCTATCCTGGTGCTAATATGTTTGCTGCAATGGGGTTTGCAGGAAGTGAAAATATTAAAGCTATGATTAAAAATGGTTTAGTTGTAACATTTATACAAGTATCATTTTTAATATTATATAGTATTTTGGTTAATTATTTTTAACCAATAAAACTATGTATCTTATTATCTTTTTAATTTTTGACAGCTAATTTTTCGCACTTCAATTTACAAGCTGCGTATAGTAATTGTAAAAGTTTAACAAACAATAAAAAATTAATATATAATTATAGGGTGTTTATAGTTTATTAGATACTATAAATCGTAAAATGTTAATTAATTAGTTATCAAGGAGATTTTTATGAATAAAAAGTTACTTACTTTATTAGCTTGTAGCGTTCCATTAATGGCATTTGCTGAAGATGACCCGTTTTTATTATTTAATAATAACGTTGGTGTTGTTTATCAGAATAATAATATGGGTAGCATCGCAACATTTAATCAGTATGGTATAAGCGCTAATGTTCAAACCAAAAATGATTTTTGGCTTGATGCACAAGTTGTATCTGGTTTAAATACTAATACAGCTAATAACCTAACAACAGGTGAGGTTAAGTTTGGTTACGTATTTCCATTTGCTAAAAATCAAAGCATGGCTTATCAGTTAATTCCTTATGTGAATTTTGGTTATTCTCAATTAGGTTCACCAGGTATGTCAGGTACTGGATATGTTTATGGAGTTGGTTTCAGACCAGAATATCGTTTTGAAGATCAAGTTAAATTATCTTTGGATATGGGAATTCAAGGTACTGGTAATAGCTTTACTGGAGGCAATAGCTATCAATATAACACGAATAAGTACTTAATAAATTATGTTATAACACCTGAGATTGATTACTATATTAATCGCCAAGTAATGTTAGGTGTTAATTATACATTTGCAAATAATTTTGAAAATCAAACAAGTATGCCATATGGTAGCTCAGCTAATATAGTTGGTGCTAAGATTGCATGGTTATTTAAATAATGTATAACTGCTTTGCAACAACCAATCGTGGTTTGGAGCAAATACT
>DAHXMX010000123.1 GCA_027371515.1 Neisseriaceae bacterium | reverse complement strand
CTTATTCAAGATAGTCAGCAAAACCTTGATGAACAGTATGAGGTAGTTAATAAATTAATGATAGAACAAACCAAGCTATTATTGTCTATTTCTACAGTTGGCGTATTTGACGCCATATATGACATTGCAGCATCATATACATCTATTTGTTTACCATTTTGAATGGTATAACCACCTTCAATACGTGATCCATCTGCTCTAGGCTGAAGCATTAAATTTTTGATACGTACGTTAGCAAATGTACCACGCATCATTACTTCATGATTACCACGACGTGAACCATATGAGTTGAAATCTTTAATTTCAACACCATTTGCTTGTAAGTATTGACCTGCTGGAGTAGTTGGTTTAAATGAGCCCGCAGGCGAGATATGATCAGTTGTAACAGAATCTCCAAGGATTAATAATGCACGTGCATTATGGATCTCATGAATATCACCATATGTCATAGTAAAATCATTAAAAAATGGAGGTTCTGCAATATATGTTGATTTTGGCCATGTGTACACATCACCTGTTGCAGATTTAATATTATTCCATAAGTCTAGATCTTTAGTTAAATCACTATATAATGATTTAAATGTTGCAGGGTTCTGAGCTAGGTATAATAGTTTATTTATTTCATCACTACTTGGCCAAATATCTTTAAGATATACTGGTTTACCGTTATTATTAATACCTAGTGGTTCCGTATCAAGGTTAATATTTATTCGACCAGCAATAGCAAATGCTACTACTAATGGAGGAGATGCTAGGTAATTAGCTTTAATGTTTGGATGAATACGCGCTTCAAAATTACGATTACCAGATAATACAGCAGCACCAATAATATCATTAGCAACAATTACTTCATTAAACTCAGGACGTAAATCACCAGCATTACCAATACACGTAGTACAACCATAACCAACTATATTAAAGCCTAATTTATCTAAATACTCTTGTAAACCTGATTGTTTGAGATATTCGGTAACTACACGTGATCCAGGTGCGAGCGAAGTTTTTACTCGAGGATTAACCGTAAGACCTTGCTCAACTGCTTTCTTAGCTAATAATCCAGCTGCTAATAGTACATTAGGATTTGATGTATTAGTACATGAAGTAATTGCAGCAATTAGTACATCACCATGCCCTAATTCAATATTATCTTTAGTTAAATAACGCTTATTTAAATCATTGGCTTGTTTATTAAATCCATTGTTAGCTATTGGTTGACTAAATAAATAATTAAAGTTATCTTTCATTTTAGATAATTCAATTCGATCTTGTGGACGTTTTGGACCAGCTAATGATGGCTTAATTGATGCTAAGTCAAGTTCTAGTGTAACTGAATATTCAATATCTCCACGTTTAGGCATGCCAAAAAGATTTTGCGCTTTAAAATATTCAGCAAATAATTCAACTTCTTCTTCAGATTTACCAGTTGCTTGAATAAAATTAACAGTAGCTTGATCAACAGGGAAAAAACCTATTGTCGCACCATATTCTGGAGCCATATTTGCAATAGTTGCACGGTCAGTAACAGATAAACTAGCAGCACCATCGCCAAAGAATTCAACAAATTTACCTACAACTTTAGCTTTACGTAACATTTCAGTTATATTTAATACCAAATCAGTAGCCGTAATGCCTTCATTAAGTTTGTTTTTGAGTTCTACGCCAACTACATCAGGGGTTAAAAAATAAACCGGCTGTCCTAACATCCCAGCTTCTGCTTCAATTCCACCAACGCCCCAACCAACAACTCCTACACCATTTATCATGGTGGTATGTGAATCTGTTCCTACTAACGTATCAGGATAAATTATATTATCTTTAAGTCTAATACCTTTGAAAAGATGTTCTAAATTAACTTGATGTACAATCCCAACCCCAGGTGGTACTACTTCAAAAGTATCAAAAGCTTGCATACCCCATTTCATAAATTGATAGCGCTCAGTATTTCTTTGAAATTCTAATTCCATATTGTGACGTAGTGCGCTAGAATTACCGTAATAATCTACTTGAACTGAATGATCAACAACTAGATTAACCGGTACTAGTGGTTCAATAGTTTTAGGGTTTTTACCTAATTTGTTAGCAACACTTCTCATTGCGGCTAAATCACATAATAAAGGAACTCCGGTAAAGTCTTGTAATACTATACGTGCTACAACAAATGGTATTTCATGAATTCGTTTATCTACTGCTTTCCAATTAGCTAATTGTTTGATGTGATCTTCGTTGATTTTAACGTTGTCATAGTTACGAAGTACGGATTCTAAGACAATACGAATAGATATCGGAAGTTTATTAATATGGTAACCTTGTTGTGCTAATTTAGGCAAAGAATAATAAGTATATGACTTACCGCTTTTAGTACTAAGTGTAGATTTAGTATTGTATAAATTATGCATGGTATTTGATTCCTTAAATATTAAATAATAAAACATATAGTGGCATTATACACTAATTTTAATCAAAATTTCCACTATGTATTTTGGTTTTTACAAATCTGTATACGCCAATATATGTCAGATATTATCTCAACTATACATGTAATTAGCAAATGATGGTAAAATTATCGATTAATTTAGATTAAGATCCCTTGTTTAGGGCGTATCTAGCGCATATTAATTGCCAAATTAGGAATAATTATCTCTTAGGGATTATGGATGTTAAATGAGATTAACTAAAATAAAACTTTCTGGCTTTAAATCTTTTGCAGATAATGTTACCATAGATTTGACAGGTAATTTAATAAGTATAGTTGGTCCTAATGGCTGTGGTAAATCAAATGTAATTGATGCGATTCGTTGGGTATTGGGTGAGTCATCAGCTAAACAATTGCGTGGCGGCGCCATGCAAGATGTGATTTTTAATGGTTCAGATAAACGTTCGTCTGTATCACGTGCTAGTGTAGAGTTGTTTTTTGATAATAGCCAAGAACCTAAAATAATTAGTAATTCATTATATGCTACTTATTCTGAAATATCAGTTAAGCGAATAATTACTCGTCAAGGTGATTCGGAGTATTTGATTAATAATCAAAATGTTCGTAGACGTGATATTATTGAAATGTTTCTAGGTACTGGGGTTGGTAGCCGTGGTTACGCTATTATTGAACAAGGTATGATTTCTAAAATTATTGATTCAAGACCAGAAGAATTGAGATTATATCTTGAAGAAGCATCTGGAGTATCTAAATATCGTGAAAAACGTCGTGAAACTTTATCTAA
>DAHXMX010000122.1 GCA_027371515.1 Neisseriaceae bacterium | reverse complement strand
AATGTATGGATCATAATTAACCATATTTACATGAGTTAGTGCTAATAAAATAGCGATTAAGAATGGCATAATACCTGCAAATGTAAATATGGTTAATTATGATCCATACATTAAATTATATTCAGCTATTGTCATATCTTTTACTTGTGGTATTCATTGGGCTTTTAATATTTTAAATGATGATGAAAATGATAGTAAATTATTAATAGTATCAATTATTGTGGCATTAATTGCTTGGGTAATTAATATATTTGGTTTAGGACGTATTGGTTTTGCAACCGAGGCTGTCTTATTTGTTTATTTATTATTTGTAGATTTTAAATTAAGATATTATTCTTCAATTGATTATCCTAGTTGGTTTTTTAATCTCAGATTAATCGCATCTATTGTAGTAATTTTATCACTTAGCTATTTAACATACTATCAAAATCCAATCAACTTACCACAATAAAAAAACCATCAATGTTAAATTGATGGTTTTCAAAATTAAACTTGTTTAATATATTTGCATGCCCATTATCTCTTCATAACTAATTTCTTTATTAGTTAATTTAGCTCTTGCATTTATCTCATTAATTACCTTATTTTCAAGTGCAATAGCACGAGCTTTTTGTACACGATTCTCATCTGTGAAATACCAAGTCATATATTCAGCAGGATCTTCATACATTACTGCCATTTCATTAACAACATCTTTAATTTCATCATCAGATACAATAATATTATTTTGTTTAATAAATGCTTGTACTAATAATCTAAATGTCACCATATTTTTTGCATCTAAATCAAACATTTCATGAGTTAGTTTAATTTTATCTTCAGTATATCCCTGTTTTTTCATGTTTTCACGAGCCTGTTCCATCATATAATGAATTTCATCATGTATCATTGTATATGGAACATCAATTTTATTATATTCTTTTAATGCAGATAATGTTTCTTCACGAGTTTTGATTTTTAAACGTTGTTTTATTTCACGAGCTAGATTTTCTTTAATTTCTTTTCTTAAAGTTACTTCATCACCACTAGAAACACCAATAGATTTGATAAAATCTTCCGTTAATTCAGGTAATTGTTGTTCTTCGATTTTTTTAACTGTAATATTAAAGATAGCTTTTTTACCTTTTAAATTATCAGCATGATAATTTTCTGGAAAATTAACTTCAACTTCTTTAGATTCACTAACTCTTAAACCACGAATTGCAGCTTCAAAGTCAGCAAGCATAGTGCCTTGACCTAACACAAATTTATAATCTTCAGCTTTTCCACCATCAAACTCAACACCATCAACAGTACCAACAAAGTCAATTGTAACTCTATCTGAATCTGCTGCGCTTTTATTTGATTCAATATAAGTAGCTCTTTGTTTTCTTAACATATCAATAGCTTTTTCAACAGTTTCATCGGTAACTTCACAAATTGGTTTGATAATTTCTAATCTACTAAAATCATTAAACACTATCTCAGGCATAACTTCGAAAGTTGCATTAAAAATAAGCTCTTCACCATCACTATTGGTTAAATCAAATTTTGGATAACCAGCTATTTCTAATTTATTGTTAGTAATGATATCAAAAAACTTACGATTAATATGTTCGGTTAAAGCATCTTGATAAGCTTTCCCACCATAAGTTTGTTCAATTATATTTGCAGGAACCTTACCTGGTCTAAACCCTTGTATCTTAGCTTGTTTTGCATATTTACGTAACTCTATTTTAGTCGATGATTGTACATCTTTTTTATCAATGCTAAATGTAGCCTTTCGTTTGAGGCCTTCAATAACTTCAATTGTCATTTTATACTATCCTTTAATGTATTTTATACAGAGGCAATATTGTAACACATAAACACATTATTATGTGACAATTGCATATAAAAATTCCGCTGCTTGTAAATTGAAGTGCGAAAAACTAGCTGTCAAAAATTAAAAAGATAATAATATATAGTTTTATTGTATAAATAAACAGAAGTGAGATGCTCAGATTATAATCCTTATTCATTACAATTCGGAGTATAAAATGACTAAAAAGTCAAATAATATTAAGGTAACGAAAATTGCTAAGGATATAGGTGTAGATATATCAACAGGTTACCGTGAATTAAGCATTGAATAAATTGAAACTAAGCTATTCACCTGAACAAATAGCTGGCAGAATAAAACCAATGGCGATAGCTTGTTTAAACTTCTACCAATCCCCAATCGAATTGATATTCAAAGTGGGTTTTTGCCAACCATACCAGAACCACCAGTTATTAAAATACGCTTCATTAACTCAATACCTTGCTAGCTTTATCTTTTCAACATAATCAAGATCATGTTTAACCATGATTTCTACAAGTTTATTAAATGAAGTTTTAGTAGGATTCCAACCAAGCAATAATTTAGCTTTTTGTGGATTACCAAGCAAAGTATCAACATCAGTTGGTCTAAAATATTTAGGATCTATTTCAATTAAAATCTCTCCCGTGTCCTTATTAATACCCTTTTCTTCAATCCCCGAACCAGACCATATAATATTAATACCCACATACTTAAAGGCCAACTCTACAAACTCACGTACAGAATGTTGTTCACCTGTTGCAATAACAAAATCTTCCGGCTTATCATGCTGTAACATTAACCACATACATTCTACATAATCACGCGCATAGCCCCAGTCACGTAATGAATTAAGATTACCAAGATAAAGCTTATGTTGATAACCTTTCTTAATATTGGCCGCCGCTAATGTAATCTTACGTGTAACAAAAGTCTCACCACGACGTTCAGACTCATGATTAAATAAGATACCATTAACCGCAAACATTTTATATGCCTCACGATAATTCTTAGTAATCCAAAAAGCATATTGTTTAGCAACTGCATATGGTGATCTTGGATAAAAAGGCGTGGTCTCACTTTGAGGTACCTCTTGTACATTTCCGTATAATTCAGAGGTTGATGCTTGATAAATACGCACTTTCTGCTCCATACCCAATATTCTAACTGCCTCTAAAATACGTAAAGTACCTAATGCATCCCCATTGGCTGTATATTCCGGCATGTCAAATGATACCTTAACATGAGACTGCGCAGCAAGATTATATATCTCATCCGGATTTACTGTTTTAATAATATTAATTAATTATTAAGCAATATTCATGTATCACTCACTGATTAATGTAAATGGTTATAACATACTGAAAACGCAGCATACAGTAATAATTCTAACTGTGAGTCTACATTATAGTGAAGATAACAAAAGACAGTA
>DAHXMX010000121.1 GCA_027371515.1 Neisseriaceae bacterium | reverse complement strand
TTAGCTATTACTATTGATGTGCATGAACGTGATGATGGTACGCGTCGTACTACGCGCTATGATATTGATTTAACTAAATGTATTTTTTGTGGTTTTTGCGGTTGAAGCTCAAAAAGGTGTAATGGAGTTTTTATTAATTAATCATCCCCTTGATTGTCCAATTTGTGATCAAGGTGGTGAATGTCAGTTACAAGATATTGCTGTTGGTTATGGAAATTCGCATTCAAGATTCAAAGAAGAAAAACGCTCTGTTACTAATAAAGATTTGGGTTCTTTAATCTCAACGGAAATGACTCGTTGTATTCATTGCTCACGTTGTGTACGTTTTACAGATGAAATTGCTGGTTATCAAGAACTTGGTATGAGTTATCGTAATAATCATGTCGAAGTAATGCCATTTATAGGTAAAACTGTTAATAGTGAGTTATCTGGTAATATTATAGATATTTGTCCAGTTGGAGCTTTGACATCAAAACCATTTAGAAATCAATATCGTAGCTGGGAGTTATCACGTCGTAAAACTATTGCTCCACATGATGGATTAGGTAGTAATTTGATTGTGCAAGTAGATAAATATCACAAAGTAGTTCGCGTATTACCATATGAAAATGAATCTATCAATGAATGTTGGTTATCTGATCGCGATCGTTTTAGTTATGAAGGTTTGTATCATGAAGATCGCATTACATCTCCAATGATCAAACAAGATAATAAATGGCAGAAAGTAGATTGGGAAACTGCTATTGCTTATGTGGTTAAAAGTATTCGTGGAGTTATTAATGATCACGGTGTGCATTCTTATGGTGTATTAGCAGGCTCTAATTCAACAACTGAAGAGTTATACTTATTGCAAAAATTAATGCGTAGTTTGGATATTAAAAATATTGATCATCGTTTAACGCAAATTGATTTTACTTTAGATCAAAATATAGCAGGGATATCTTATGTTGATGCTACTAATGAAGAAATTTCAAATGCTAAATCAATATTATTGATAGGTAGTGTAATTCGCGAAGAACAGCCATTATTAGCACATCGTATTCGTGAAGCAGTGAAGTGTGGGGCTAAATTAAACGTTATATCAGTATTAAAAGAAAATTTGCTATGTAAAGTTGAGCATCAAGTAACTATCGATCCTCGTGAAATAGCATATAAATTATCTCAAGTATTAAAAGCTATTGTTAATAGTGATATTTCTGGTGCAGTTGATTTATCTAAAGTTGAAAGCGATGAAGAAGCAAAACAGATTGCAGCAAATTTAATTAATAAAGAAACTGTAATTTTAATAGGTGAAGTTGCGAAATCATTGCCTAATTATTCCGATATTTATATTTTAGCACAAGAAATAGCGCGTGTTATTGAAGGTAAATTTGGAGTATTAGCTAGTAAAGCAAATGAAGTTGGGGCGAAATTAGTTGGATTTTTACCATATGCAACGGCATTTAACGAGAAATTAATTACTCCTGGATTGAATGCATATGAGATGCTACAAAGAGAATGCATGGGATATTTTTTAATGAATACTGAGTTGGAATTAGATAGTTATAATTCACAACTTGCGTTAAATGCATTGAAAAAAGCTAAATCAGTAATTGTTATGTCTGCTTTTATAAGTGAAGCAATTAAAGATTATGCTGATGTTATTTTACCTATTACTCCATTTACAGAAACAGCTGGATCATATGTTAATATGCAAGGTGTATGGCAAAAGTTTAATGGTGTAACTAAACCTTTAGGTGATTCTAAACCAGCATGGAAAGTTTTAAGAGTTCTTGGAAATCATTTGGTAGATAAAGGCTTTGATTATAATAGTATTGATGATGTTAGAGCTGAATTAACTGAATTAAACGACATGGATAAAATGTTAGATAATTCAGTTGTTAAAGTGAAATTAATGGCTTCGAAACCTGAGATTGAAGGGCTTGTTCGTTTCGGTATACAAGGTGTTTATGCATTAGACAGTATTACGCGTCGTGCTAAGTCATTACAAAAAACGTATTATGCTCAATTGCCTGTATTATCAGTTAATCAAAAATTAGCTGATAAATTAAAATTAAATGCTAGTAACCAAGTTGAAGTGTCTCAGGGTTTAGCAGCTAGTAAATTAACTCTTAGTGTTAGTAATGATTTACCGGATACGGTAGTATTATTATCAGTTAATCAATTAACAACTGATTTTGCTGGACGCTATGATTCAATTAAAATTCAGGCATAGGAATCAAACAAATGGAAATATTACAACAATTATTAGGAAGTAATTTAGGATTTGCAGTATGGAAATTACTGTCAGCAATTGCAATTATTGTTCCATTAACTATATTTGTAGCTTATGTAACATTTGCTGAGCGTAAAATATTAGGTTATATGCATGCGCGTTTAGGTGCTAATCGAGTTGGTCCTAAAGGTTTGTTACAGCCATTTGCTGATTTGTTTAAATTTGTCTTTAAAGAATACTTATTTCCAAGCAAAATCAGTAGCGGGGTGTTTATTGTAGCTCCATTAATTGTGTTGGTTACAGCATTAATGGTATGGGCTGTTATACCTTTTTCACCTGAAAATGCATTTGCTAATGTGAATGCTGCTTTATTATATGTAACTGCGATTTCATCATTGGGCGTATATGGTATCATACTAGCCGGTTGGTCTGGTAATTCTAAATATTCATTTTTAGGTGGTATCCGTGCAACAGCACAGATGATATCTTATGAATTAGCTATGGGATTTGCCTTAGTTGGTGTATTAATGGTATCTTCAAGTTTAAATATTACCACGATTGTACAATCTCAAGAGCATGGTATATTTGCTGGAAGTATATTGTCTTGGAATTTTATCCCATTATTTCCATTATTTTTAGTTTATTTGATTTCTGGAGTAGCAGAAACAAATCGTTCTCCTTTTGATTTATGTGAAGGTGAATCTGAAATTGTGGCAGGATTTTTTGTAGAGTATTCAGGAACATCTTTTGCATTATTTATGCTTGCAGAATATGTAAATATGATTACTGTATCAACAATGACTTCCTTTATGTTTTTAGGTGGTTGGTTATCACCTCTGCCAAAATCAGTACCTATTTTAGGCCAACCATCATTTTTATGGTTAGTAGTGAAAGTATGTATGATTTTATTTGGTTTTATTTGGTTAAGAGCTACATTCCCACGTTATCGTTTTGATCAATTGATGCGTTTAGGTTGGAAAGTGTTTTTACCTGTTACCTTGGTATGGATATTTGTATTAGGTGTATGGATAATATCACCACTTAATATTTGGCATTGACAG
>DAHXMX010000120.1 GCA_027371515.1 Neisseriaceae bacterium | reverse complement strand
TTATAGCCGGACATTTGAAATGATGTTTCTGATATTGGACGAAGCGCATCTTTCATATCCGGAGAAGGTGTAACGTGTACTAAAAAAATTGGCATATTATTTTCCAATAATGTTTTAGCTAATTTATTTAGCTGCGAAACGCTAATACTAGTATCTTCAGAAGCTAAAATGCTAGTATTTTGTATTGAGATATCCACAAGAAACTCCTGTTTATTTTATAAATAATATTTATTTTATATAAAAATGTTAGAAAAACTTGACAAATCATAACATATTGTTTTGATTAGATATTTTGCTGTAAAGCATTTACCATTAAAAACGTTAAACCCATTGATTTTTCTAGCTTCATTTAATATAACCACAACTTTATCCACAACTTTATCCACAGATTTTGTGAATAAAATTAAAATTATTAGTATCTAGGTAAGTTAGCTAATTTTTGCATATCAAATTAATCTAACATGTCTTTAAAACTCAAAAAAATAGTGTGCGCAATTTTATCTCGATAATCATTATTTCTAAGTGAATTTTCTTCTTTATAATTTGATATAAAAGCAGTTTCTAATAATACTGATGTAATATCAGGAGCTTTAAGGACTGCAAAATTTGCTTTTTCAACTTTATTATTATGTAATTTACCTAATAATGACATGTTTTTTAATAAAATCATACCAAATTTGGCACTATTTTGTTGAACATATGTATGGGTCATGTCCATCAGTACATTATTGACTAATTTATCTTTATTTTTAAAAGATACACCACCAATCAAATCTGAATCATTTTGATTTTTAGCAAGCCATTTTGCAAAAGCACTCGAGGAACCTTTTTCTGATAAAACAAAAACCGAAGCACCACTTGCTGTGTTATTAGTAAAAGCATCTGCATGAATAGAAATAAAAATATCAGCTTTAATCTTACGCGCCATTTGAACTCGTGTTTGTAGTGGAATAAATAAGTCTTGATTTCTAGTCATGTAACAATTAAAATTACTTGATCTATCAATTAATGCTTTTAGTTTATGACTAATATCTAACACTACATCTTTTTCTTTTAGTCCTGTTGGTCCAATCGCACCAGGATCTTCACCACCATGTCCAGGATCAATCATAATTATGGTATTTGTCTTAGAAATTATGGTAACTTTTTTATCTATAATGGATAAATTAGTTTTTTTATTTGCTTTTGATACTTTATTATTATCATCATTAATACCATTTAATTGAATTAATGCTAAAATATCGTCGTTTAACTCATCAAATCCCGAGTCATACCATTCCATTGGACTATTAAATCTATATAAATCAAAATGATAAATTTTACCAATAGCTAAAATATATTCTTCAACTAAGGTATATGTTGGACTTTTTATACTACCTTGCACATTTAAAGAGTATAATACCTCTCTAATCAAAGTTGTTTTACCAAAACCAAGATTACCAAATACTGCAATAACCAGCTTTGGTTTTATAATTGTTGCTAATTTTTTAGCTAATTCTTTGGTATCATTTAAATTATTTAATTTAATACTGTATTCCATTTTTATATTTTTGTAAATTTATAACTTATGAATTATAACATAATTACCCAAGATATTATTAACGCTTCTACACAATTTGGTTTTTTAGAAGCAAATGTAACTAAAATGATAATCGATTCTGATACACAAAATAAGTATAAAGAATGGATTAATAATAATTATCATGGTGATATGGAATATTTAAAGCGAAACCTTGAATTAAAGTTAAATCCACTTATTTTACACAATAATACATTATCTATTATTTGTGTTAAAGTACCATACCTCAACAATAATATTAATTATCATAAACAGCGCTTAAATAGTCATAATCAAGCATATATTTCTAGTTATGCATTAGGACGTGACTATCATAAAGTAGTTAAACAACAACTTAAAAAATACGCAATTTGGATTAATGAATATCTTAAAGAGTATAATTTGAATTTAAGCTATCGCGCTTTTACAGATTCGGCACCAATTATGGAAGTGTACTTAGCTAAACAAGCTAATCTAGGTTTTATTGGGAAAAACACATTATTAATTGACCCTAAAAATGGAAGTATGTTTTTTTTAGGTGAGCTATTTACTAATTTACCGCTTGTTACTTTAACAAAAGAAATAAAAGCTAGTTGTGGTAGTTGTAATAAATGCATTGAAGTATGCCCTACTAAAGCGTTTGTTGCTCCGCATATTCTTGATGCAAGACGCTGTATTTCATATCTTACTATTGAAAACAAAAACTCAATTCCACTAGAATTTAGAAAATTAATTGGTAATCGAATATATGGTTGTGACGATTGTCAACTATTTTGTCCATGGAATAAATTTAACAAACAAACATTACTACCTGACTTTGAAGAACGATACTCAATTAGTCAATTAACTTTAACTGAAGCATTTAATTTAACCAAAGAACAATGGCAAAAACTTACTCAAGGCACAAGTATTTATCGCATTGGATATGATTCATGGCTTAGAAATGTTGCAGTAGCGCTTGGTAATGCACCAACTAGTCAAGAAGTTATTCAAGCACTGCAATCCAAATTATATTATTCATCTTTAATGGTTCAAGAACACATAAAATGGGCATTAAAAGAGCATAATATATGGTAAAATAGCCGTATTAGTTATTAGATACAACATATAAAAGAGTACTATGAAAAAAGATATTATTTTAACTGGGGATAGACCAACAGGTAAGTTACATCTTGGACACTATATTGGTTCATTACAAAACCGTGTAATACTCCAAAATACATATCACCAATATGTGATGATTGCTAATTTACAAGCTTTAACTGATAATGCAGATAATCCTAATAAAATTCGCGATAATATACTACAGGTAGCACTTGATTATCTTGCAGTTGGGATTGATCCAAATCTCACAACTATTTTCATTCAATCACAGGTTACTGAATTAGCTGAATTAACTATTTATTACCTTAATTTAGTTACACTTGCTAGACTACAAAGAAATCCAACAGTAAAAAATGAGATGCAACAAAAAGGTTATAACTTAGATGTACCTGCTGGTTTTTTAATGTATCCTATTAGTCAAGCAGCTGATATAACTGCATTTCAGGCCAATTTGGTTCCAGTTGGTGACGATCAATTACCAGTAATTGAACAAACTATTGAAATAGTACGCAAATTTAATCTCCTTTATGGCGATGTACTGGTTGAACCTAAAGCATTATTATCTAAAGTAACACGTCTTCCAGGGCTTGATGGTAAAGCTAAAATGAGTAAATCATTAAAT
>DAHXMX010000011.1 GCA_027371515.1 Neisseriaceae bacterium | reverse complement strand
TTTTCTGAATGGCACTTTCCGTATACAATGGAAGTACAGCAAGGTGTCTATATTACTAAACAACAAATCAGTAAAATCAAACTAGGCATGACTAAAGAACAGGTGTCCTTTATCATTGGGAAACCATTAACACAATTTATATTTGATCAGCATAGATGGGATTATTTTTATCAAGATTATAAAAACAATCATTTAGAACAAAGTTATACACTATCCATATTTTTTGATAATAATGATCAAGTGACTAAAATAGATTATTCTGGACAATTTTTTGATAAATGATTAAATTAGCTATTGTTGGTGCAACAGGTAAAATGGGACAGGAAATTATCCGTCAAGTTTCTAAATATAGCCATAAATATGAAATTGTTGCAAAAATTGCAAGTAATACAACAAATAATAATATAAACAACATTAAAAATATCAATGTCTGTATTGATTTTTCATCACCAGTTGCGACACTAAATATACTAAATTATTGTCTAGAAAATCATACGGCATTAGTAATTGGTACAACAGGTTTTAATAATGATGAGTTAGAAATTATTTATAATGCATCGATACAAATACCAATTTTAATAGCGCCTAATATGAGTGTTAGTGTTAATGTACTAATGAAACTAGTGACCATAGCAGCTAGTGTATTAGATGATTTTGAAAGTGAAATTTTTGAAGCTCATCACAAATATAAAAAAGATTCACCATCTGGTACTGCAATTCAGCTTGGTAAATGCATTGCAAAGGCTCGCAAAATTAATTTTGATAAACATGCAGTTTATACTCGACATGGACGTGACTTACATAAAATCAATAATGAAATAGGTTTTAGTGTCTTACGTGCTGGTAATATAGTTGGCTTACATGAAGTAAGCTTTATTTCAGATGATGAACAATTAGTGCTAAAAAGCGAAATCAATAATCGAAGTAGCTTTGCACGTGGTGCATTAATGGCTGCTGATTTTATCTGTAATAAACCAGCTGGTTTATACTCTATGGAAGATATATTTAAAATATGAAATATGATGTAATTATAGTAGGAAGTGGTCTAGCAGGACTTTCTATAGCATTAAAACTCGCAAATAATAAACAATCAGTTGCAATTCTAACCAAAAAAAAATTGCACGAATGTAATTCATTTTATGCACAAGGTGGAATTGCAGCAGTCATAGATGATAATGACTCCATCGACAGTCATATTGAAGATACATTAATTGCTGGTGCAGGATTATGTAATAAAGATGCCGTTCAATATATTATCCAAAACGCATCCCAAGCAATTAAATGGCTAACTGAAATGGGAGTGAATTTTGATATTGATAACAACAATTCAACTGGATTTCACCTAACTAAAGAAGGTGGACATAAATTTAGACGCATACTGCATGTTGCAGATGCAACCGGAGCGGCTATTATAAATACATTAGTTCGCAAAGTTCTATCTCATCCATATATCAAAATATATGAAAACCATGTGGCTATAGACTTAATTATGGGTAATAAAATCCAAAGAGATAGTAATCAATGCTATGGTTTATATGCTTTTAATCGTTTAAATAACCAAATTATAACTATCAGTGGTCAAAATACCATTTTAGCTAGCGGTGGTGCAGGGAAAGTATATTTATACACCACTAATCCAGATGTAGCAACTGGCGATGGTATTGCTATGGCTTATAGAGTTGGAGCTAAAATCGCCAATATGGAATTTATTCAATTTCATCCAACTTGCTTATATCACCCTCAAGCTAAATCATTTTTAATCTCGGAAGCAGTTCGCGGTGAAGGTGGAATATTAAAACTACCAAATGGAAAACGCTTTATGTTAGACCATGATAGTCGTCTTGAACTTGCCCCACGTGATATAGTAGCACGTGCAATTGATTTTGAAATGAAAAAACAAGGTTTAGACTATGTTTATCTAGACATTTCTTATAAACCAACCTCTTTAATTAAAGAGCATTTCCCTAATATATATTCAAAATGTAAATCATTAGGTATTGATATTACACAAGAAGCAATACCGGTTGTTCCAGCTGCACACTATACTTGTGGTGGTATCGTAACAAATTTACAAGGGCGTACTAATATACAAAATCTATATGCAGTTGGCGAGTGCGCACATACTGGCTTACATGGAGCTAATCGTTTAGCTAGTAATTCATTGCTTGAATGCTTAGTTATTGGTCAAAATTGTGTAACTGATATTTTACAGCAACAATATAACTCAGAAAAAATCGAACTTCCCAATTGGGATGAATCATTAATTACCAATAATGATGAAGAAATTATTATCTCTCATAATTGGGATGAATTACGTAGAACAATGTGGGATTATGTTGGGATAGTACGTACTAATAAACGTTTAGAACGAGCATTACATCGAATTAATTTATTAGAACAAGAAGTACATGAGTATTACTCTAACTTCAAGTTAAGTGCAAATCTAATTGAACTTAGAAACCTATTAATTAATGCTCGTCTTATTGTTGAATCAGCATTAAGAAGAAAAGAAAGCCGTGGATTACATTATAGCCAAAACTATCCAAATACAAATGATATTGCAGTAGATACGATACTTGACATAAACTATCTAAAGAAAGAAAATCAATGCCAACAATAAAAGTATTACCTCATGATGATATTTGCCCAAACGGAATAGAATTTGAAGCAACACCAGGTGTCAATATCTGTAAACAATTATTAAAACATAAAATAGAGATTGAGCATGCTTGTGATATGGCATGTGCTTGCACTACTTGTCATGTGATTATAAAAAAAGGATATCAATCGCTTAATGAAATGGATGAATTAGAAGAAGATTTACTAGATCGTGCTTGGGGTCTAACCTCAACATCTAGGCTATCTTGTCAGGCCATTGTCGCAGATAGTGACTTGATTATCGAATTACCTAAATACACAATCAATCATGCCAAAGAAAGATAAATAAATGAGTGCTAAGTACTTAGATCATAACAACAATAGCACCGAATTACCTCATAATGATTTCAATCATTATAATCACAATTATCATAAACATGGCTATAGCAATAATTTTCGTAACCAAAACAATCAAATATTAACTTTTTGCTTCTTAATCAGCACATGCTTTACAATTATTGAAGCCATTGGTGGCTATATCACAAATTCGATTGCTTTAAAAAGTGATGCGTTGCATATGTTAACTGACTCAATTGGACTTTTAATTGCTATATTCGCTAATAAAATCAGTCAAAAAGCAGCAAACAATATTCTTACCTATGGTTATGGTAAGGCAGAAGCAATTGGCTCATTAATTAACGCTATTTTTACTCTTATTTTAACTATTGGGTTATTAATTGAAGTTATCACACGCTTTTTTAAACCAATCACAATTAATAGTATCGGTTTATTTATTATTGCAAGCATCGGACTTATTGTTAATCTAATTGTGGCTTATTTACTATCAAAAGCTCAAAACTCACTAAATATAAAAGCTGTACTAATTCATACCCTAGGAGATGTATTAGCATCAATTATCGCAATAGTTGCCGGAGTGATTATTTATTACACTGGCTTTAATCTAGCAGATCCACTACTATCTCTTATTGTAATTATAATATTAATAGTTTCTAATTTTAATCTTATTAAACACTCAATTATTGTACTAATGGGTGGTGTACCTGATTATATTAATTATGAACAAGTTGGACAAGATCTGGAAACAATAAACGGCGTGCTAGAAATTCACGACCTACATATTTGGTATATGTCAACTAATCAAACTGCTTTATCAGCACATTTGATTATAAAATGCCCTAATGAATGGGGCGCAATACTCTCAGAAGCTCAACATATGTTGATTACTAAACATAATATACACCACATTACATTACAACATGAATTTTGTCACAACAACACACCTATCAAAAATTGTGATAGTTAAATATAATTCAAAGTATTTCAAAATTATTTGTACGTTCCAGATTTTTTAAGCTATCTAATAAAATTTGTGGTGGTGGTGATATTCTACGTGTATTCATATTAATCCAAGCGCCATATACTGTATGTAGTGCAGCCAAACTACCACGTGTATTATATAATTTATGTATAAACTTCCAACGAGAATTATCTTTTGATTCGCCAGCAAAAAATAAATCAACCGTCACTACTTCACTTAATAATATTTCACGAAAATATTCCGTCTGCTCTTTTAGCAATACAGCACTATAATTAAGCTTTAATAAATCACTAATACTACAACCAATTGATTTCATCCACTCAACACGAGTATGCGTAGCAAAAGTTGCATATGCAGTATGAGTTAAATGCATATTAGCATCAATATCAGACCATCTTACCTCAATAGTTTTCTTATAAATCATTTAATTTACACCAGGTTTCAACACTACGAATATAACACATAAAATCAATAAAACAGTTGGTATTTCATTAAATAAACGGAACCACTTATGACTCTTTTGATTACAATCTTTTGCAAAATCATCCATTAATTTAAAGCAATAAATATGATAAACAACTAGCAAAGCAACGCACATAACCTTAAGATGTAACCATAAACCATGAAAACCAAAACCATGGGCAAGAATTTCACCCATCAAAATAGTAACAAATCCAGCAGGAGTCATAATATACCAAAATAATTTATGCTCCATGATTTTAAACTGAGTATTACTAATTTCATTTTTAGTCATTGCATGATATACAAATAAGCGTGGCAAATAAAACAATCCAGCAAACCAGCTTACCATTGCAACAATATGTACAATCTTAATCCACGCATAAAGATGCGGATAACAATTTATAAAAGTTGACATAATCAAAACGGAATTGAATTCAACTCATCACTACTTATACTAGGAACACCAGAATCTGTATCAGGTAAATCATACACAGAACTTAATGATTGGTTTGATTGATTATTATCAATTGATTCATCTTCACGGCGTCCTAAAAATTCAAAATTACTAGCATTCACACGTAATGTACCAATTGCTTTATTATCTTTATTAATATAAGCGTTTACACTAGGAAAACCTTCAATTAATAATTTAGATCCTTTCTTTACATAGTTGCGCGCAACATCAAATAGCTTACCGTTACACGTAACCTCTACCCAATCAGTTTTTGGGTTTTGCTTAGTTCCTACTGATACCCCTACTGAAAATGTAGCAAATTGATTACCATTTTGATCTGCTCTTAACTCTGGGTCACGACCTACATTGCCAGTGATAATTATTTTTTTCATTTTAAATATACCCCTACTTTAAGTAATTAATAATTTTATTTATTGCATTATTTTAACACTTTATGCACTTGTAAAAAACTTATATTACAATAATATTCATTAATTACCACAATAAAAAATAATCATTAATTTATTTTTTTATAATATAATACATATTCAAACACTATATAATGACTAAAAAACTGGAGGTATTATAATGAAAATATTCAAAAACCACCCTCGCGGAGTAATAGATCTTTCAAGCATTGAGATGTGGGAACGATATAGTTTCTATACCATGCAAGCAATTTTAGTTTTATATGCCTCTGCAGCAATTAATCATGGTGGACTAGGCTGGACAGAAGCACAAGCAATGCGTCTTACTGGAGTGTATGGTGCATTAATATACGTTTCACCATTAATTGGTGGTTGGATTGCAGATAAAATACTAGGTCGTAAATCTTCAATATTAATTGGTTCAGCAATTATGATGTGCGGGCATGGAGTATTAGCTTTTCATGGTGAAGCCACACTGATAATAGGTCTTGGATTGTTAATTATAGGTTGCGGATTAATGAAACCTGCAATTAGCGCAATGGTTGGTGAATTTTATAGCCGTCACGATGAAGCAAATAAAGAAGCTGGTTTTGCTATATTTTATATGGCAATTAATATCGGAGGCCTAATTGGTCCAATAGTTTCAGGTATAGTATCTGAAACTTATGGTTATAGCGTAGCGTTTGGAATGGCAGCATTTGGTCTAGCTATTGCCATAACAAATTTTCTTTTAGTCAAAAATAAAAGTCTCAAATCAGTTGGTAATTTAGCACATAGTAGCAATAAACTTAAGAAAACCCCATGGACAAAAGCTGAAACCATAAGATTTTGGACATATATCATTTTATGTATTAGTAATATCTTCTGGAATATAATTTATGCTCTACCATATGGTCTATTAACAATATACGCAGATAAAAACATTGACCGAGCTATATTTGGATGGCGTTTCCCTGCAACATGGTTATATGGTATGTACAGTGTTTTTATTGTATTATTTGCACCGATGATTGCTGTTATATATCAAAAATTAGATACAAAAACCAAATTTAATTTCACATTAAGTTATAAATTAAGTTTAGGATATATATTGCTTGCTTTAGCGTGCTTGGCATTGCTTCCATTTGTCACACAAATAGGAATAAATCCTCATTATATAGGTAGCGCTTGGTACTTAATTATGTTCTATGTAATATTTGCTATTAGTGAATTAATAACAATTCCGGTTTTATTAAGCGGAGCAACTACATTTGCAGCTGAAGGATGGTCTGCAATACTTGTATCAATTAATATGTCTATTTCATGGGCAATTGGAGCTTATTTAGGTGGTGAATTTGGCGCTATGACAGAGAATGTCAACCCAGCTTTAATGTTTAAATGGGTTATTGGTATATGTATTATATTTGCTATATTACATCTAATAACTAATCGTAAAATCGAACAAATAATTGATGCCAAATAAATATGCATTATTACATTAATTTTAATAATCTTAAAATCATTTGTACAATGGAACGTTAATTATGTTTAATCCTAGCATTGAAGATGTGCGTATCTTTTTTTATAATACCTATACTAAAGGTAAAAATAAAGAACCACTAACTGATATGGAAAAAATAGCGTTTCGTGTCATTTTAGAGCACCCAGAATATCATAACATTCTTGCTAATAAAAATAAATGCCTTGATTATCAATGTAACGTAGATAGTGGGGTTACGAATCCATTTCTACATATGAGTTTGCATATTACAATTTATGAACAGTTATCCATTGATCAACCATTTGGGATAAATAAATTATATAAAGAAATTTATGAAAAGAATGGTGATTTACATGAAACGGAACACACAATGATAGATTGTTTAGGAGAAATGATTTGGCATGCCCAAAAAAATCAACAAACTCCAGATGTTAATATGTATTTTAACTGTTTAAAAGCCAAAATACATGACATTAGTATATGATTCTCACTGTCATTTAAATAGTGTGTTATATAATAATGAGGATTATCAAAGACCAAGATTAGTAGTTGCAATTAATCATTTGGAGTGGGAGCAGCTATTTAAAATAAGGAATTATCATCCAGAATATAAAATAGCTTTAGGGATTCACCCTTGGGAAGTTAATAATTATTCTGAGCATATAATACGCATACTTGAAAATAATATAATAAAATATAGTCCGGATTGTATTGGTGAGATTGGCTTAGATAAATTAAAATCTAATTTTGCTTATCAATTAAAGATTTTTGAGCTACAATTGCAATTAGCAAAAAAATATAATCTTGGGGTAATTATCCATTGTGTTAAAGCATATAACGAAGCAATCAGTCTGTTAAAAAAACATAATATCCATAAAGGTGTTTTTCATGCATATAATGCTAATCAAATAATCGCAAACAATATTACCAAGTTAGGTTTATACCTTGGAATCGGTGGATTGATTAGTAAACCAACGCTAATAAATAAAAATATTTTAAATATAAATATTGAACATATTATCTTAGAGAGCGATGCCCCATATATGCCGTATTTAGGTAATAGCGTATCAGTTAGTAGCGATTGTGACAAATATGCAACACTTTTAGCTACATATTATAATATTGATGTAGTTAAGGTAGTACAAATTAGTAATAATAATTTTTTGAATTTATTTAGGAAATAACATGTCTAAAAAATCTCCACGCCATCTAGCAAGAAGTTTGGCTGTGCAAGGTCTATACCATTTTAAAGTAAACAATACCACTCAAGGTCAAATTGAAGAATTTTTGAGAAATAGTAATCATAATATTTATAATGCTGCTAATCATGAGTTAATGCGTTTTTTATTAATGTCTGGAATAAATAATTTTGATGAAATGCTCAATCAATATAATCCGCATTTAAATCGTGAACATGATCAAATTAATATCATTGAGCAGATTATTTTAGTTATTGCAGCTGTTGAATTAAATAATAATCACAGCGTTCCTGCTATAGTTGTAATCAATGAAGCAATAGAACTAACAAAGATGTATGGTGCAGAAGATTCATACAAATTTATCAATGGATTAGTTGACAAATTAGCCCGTGATATTAGACCTAATGAAATAAAATGAATATTGATCAGAGTATTATTGATGAAATAATTAATAAAAATGATATTGTTGAAGTAATTAGCAAATTTTTAAAACTTAAAAAATCTGGTGCTAATTATTTTGCTTGCTGTCCATTTCATCAAGAAAAATCAGCCTCATTTTCCGTCAATGCAAATAAACAGTATTTTCATTGTTTCGGCTGTGGTGAATCTGGTAATGTGATTAATTTTGTTATGAAGTATAATGGCTGGGATTTTATAGATACGATTAAATATCTCGCTCAATTAGCTGGTGTATATTTAAAAGAAAGCACCATTAATCGTGAACAAGCTATTAAAAAAAAGCAACACAAAATCACAATTCAAGATACGTTACGCAAAGTTGTTAATTATTATAAAAATCATTTAATTAATTCAAGTGTTGCATCACATTATTTGAAAAATCGCGGATTAAATAGTGAAGTCATCACAAAATTTGAACTTGGTTTCGCTCCGAATATTAAAAATCCTTTGGCTAATTTATTTAAAGACTACTTAATTAATCAATTTATTCAAGATAGTGGTTTAGTAATTAAGAGTGAAGAGAAAATATATGATAGATTTCGCGACCGAATTATGTTCCCAATTAAAAATATTAAAGGTGAATATATTGGCTTTGGAGGAAGAATTATTACTCACGGTGAGCCTAAATATCTAAACTCACCAGAAACTGAACTATTTAATAAATCAGAAGAGCTTTATGGATTATATGAGGCTGGTCGTGCGATTCGTGACAATAATCAGGCAATTGTAGTTGAAGGGTACATGGACGTTATTGCGCTTGTTCAATACGGTATTAGCAATACAGTTGCCAGCATGGGAACTGCTGCAACTGAAGGGCATATAAAAAAACTATTTCGAATTTGTGACAATATTTATTTTTGTTTTGATGGCGATACTGCAGGTCAAAAAGCAGCATGGCGTGCGCTAGAACGTTCCATCAAATTGGTTACCGATTTAAAATCGGTTTACTTTACTTTTTTACCACAAAATGAAGATCCTGATAGCTTTATTCGCCAAAATGGTGCTGATAATTATAAGGAATATATTAAAAATCATTCATTATCTATGTCTGATTTTTTATTAAAACAATTAAGTCAGGAAATTAATATCACCAATAATGAGGGACGCGCAAAATTAATAAGTTTAATTAAACCATATATTGAGCAAACAAATGCTATTGCATTACAAGTAATACTAAAACAACAGCTTGCTAAATTAGTTGAGTTAGAACCAAGCACTTTAGAAAGTATCCTTAATAATAGATCTCGCTATGCTTTTTATACTAATAGATTAAGTAATAATAGTTTTACCAAAAACTCACCCATAAAGTCTACTAATCTACCAATACTTAAAAACAATGAACTTTTAGCTCAAACTGCTATACAGCATATTGACTGGGTAATTAAATATAAGCTTCCAGACAATATAGCAATATTTAGAAGAGAATATCAAGAGCTTGCAATTTTGTTAGATTACATTGCAAATAATTATCAAAACAATGAAATTGATCTTAAACCACTTTTTGAAACATATTATTTTAACTCACTAAATTTGAATTCTATTCTCAACTCTAAGAGTACAATAAAATTAACTCACGATGAGTTTATAAAAATGCTAGATATAGCATTTGGTTATACAAAACCAAATGTAAATAAAACCCCTAAAATACCAATGAAAAATAATTAAATGGAGATAAATTATGCTTAGTAATATTTATTTACCTAAAAATGCACGCCAGATATTTATTGATGGACCAGTAGGCACACTTGACTCACTCGAATTCAAACCATTTACAGAAAATATAATATTAGGAATTGCAATTATATGTCATCCAGATCCTAAAGGTGGCGGAACATATAATAATAAAATTGTTCAAACTTTAGCCAAAATTCTTAACAATAATGGTTATCTGTGTATTTGTCCAAATTTGCGAGGTGTAGGACAAAGCGATGGAGAACATGATTACGGAGTAGGTGAAGTAGATGATCTGCATGCAATCCATAATTACTTACGTAATATTTATCCTAAGTTACCATTAATTTTAGCTGGATTTTCGTTAGGTGCTGCAATTGTTAGTCAACTAGCAAGTCAAGTACCGCATAAAAAACTTATTTTAATTGCACCAGCTGTAACTAGGCTTGATGTCTTAAATCCGGATATTACAAATACTATTGTAATTCATGGGGAAAAAGATGATGTTGTACCTGTAGATAAAGTACTAGAATGGTCAAAAATAAAAGATCAACCTATAGTACTAGTACCTAATACTTGTCATTTTTTTCATGGTAAATTAATGTTATTACAACAAATCTTAAACGCTTATAATTTTAAAGATTAATTCAAGAAAGTTTAAGTAATGAAAAATATATTAATTACTGGAGCAAATGGCTTTATAGCAACTCAGTTTATAAAAAAATATCAGAATAAATATAAATTTACTTGTGTTAGCCATAAAGGACCACTTACGCTTAAACATTTAGAGTCTAATCCAAAATTAATTAACGATATAGACGTTGTGCTAAATTTTGCTGGTAGCAATATTGGAGCTAAACGCTGGACAGTTAAACGCAAGGATGAATTATTATCCAGTAGAATTATTACAACTGATAGATTAGTAAAATTGTTTAATCAATATAACTCTAAAGCACATTTTATAAATGCTAGCGCCATCGGTATTTATGATCCAAATATTTTATCTGATGATTCAACTAAAATTGAATACAATCGTTATGATAACTTTTCTATGCAGTTAGTTAAACAGTGGGAACAAAGTGCATTACGTTATACAGGAGATTTAACCATTACTCGTTTTGGAGTTGTTTTATCTAGTTATGGCGGTGCTTTCAGTAAAATATTAAGACCGTTTTTATTTTATGTTGGTGGCAGAATTGGCAATGGATTACAAAGTCTACCATGGATTAGTTTAGTTGATTTATTAAATATACTTGATCTAATTATCATTAATCGTCAAACAGGTGTATATAATTTAGTAGCACCACAGATAATTACTAATCAACAATTAACCAATTCAATTGGTAAAATATGGAAACGCCCTACATTTATAAATATGCCTGCGGTAATAATTAAATTACTTTTTGGACAGATGGGTGAAGAATTATTTTTAAATAATCTAATAGTTAAATCATTAAAATTAGAAACACTGACATATAAATTTAATTATCCAAATATTGATAATTGTTTACAAGCAATTAAAGAAAAAAAAACATAAAATATAATTATTGCTTATAAATGTGTTTATTAATACACTACAAATTCTAATAACTTAATAATCATAAATAGTTTACAATAATTCCTGTGGAAACAATTCTACTTTACTTGTCTAGTTACTAGATTTTTTTATAAGAAAACAATGGAAAAACAACATGATTGAAAACTCATTTCAACATTATTTATTAGGTTTAATCGCTGTAGCTAATAATATACCTGCATTAGCTCCATTTATTGCCTTAACTGTTGGAATAAACAAAAAAATTGTCAATAAGTTAGTTGCTATAAGCTCTGCTGGAGCATTTATAATAATGATAATTAGTATGTTTTTTGGAACAATGATTTTAGATTTTTTTGGCATATCAATCAGTGCATTTCAAATAGCTGGTGGAGTTTTATTGTGCAACACTGGGGTAAATATGTTGAATGCTAAAACAGTTGACTCAATTAGTGATAAACAAATCGAACATTCAGAAATAGAGTACTCAAAATTTGTCTCAGCAACCATTGTACCTATTACCATGCCATTAACTACTGGTGCAGGAACTATTTCAACTATAACATTATTTGCAGCAATGGCCAAAACGAGCCATACTATGCTTAGTCTTTTTTTAGCTATTACAGCCATGACCTTAATTACTTTTATCTGCTTTTATTTTGCTAATAATCTAGTTAAAATATTAGGTAGTATTGGCATTAGCGTATTAATTAAAGTTATGGGATTATTCACTCTTGCCATTGGGATTCAATTTATCTTAACCGGTATAACAACTGTTTATAAAGGTCTTGGTTAAATCTATCGATATTCCAAATTTTATTCTAAATAGCTAACTTTTTAAGCTTAGCATAGTAAAAGCCATCCGCATAATCTTGTGGAAGCAATACCTTCTCATCCAGTAATTGCATATTGCGATACTTATCAAGAAAATAATCAATATTATTCTTATTTTCATCTATAAATATAGAGCAAGTTATATAAATAAGAATACCATTAGATTTTAACATTTTCCACAAATTGTGGACAATATCTCTCTGTAATTTTACAAAATTTGTAATATCGTCTACAGTTCTAATATATTTTATATCTGGATTTTTTTTTATTGTTCCACTAGCAGAACAAGGTACATCAGCGATAACATAGTCATATAACTTATGATCCCACCAGTCATTATTTCTTGCATCACCACATTTTATGTTGGCAGTTAAGTTAAGTCTTATTAAATTTTGTCTTAACTTGTCTAATCTGCTGTTATCAATATCTAAACAAGTTATATCTACAGATTTATTTTCTAATATCTGACACGCTTTACCACCAGGAGCAGAACATGCATCTAACACTCTACAGCCATTCTCTATGTCTACAAAATTAATTAATTCTTGGGCATGTATATCCTGAATTGAAACATAACCTTGTTCAAATTTAGGTAATAATTTATAATTCGACAACTCCATCAAATAAATAAAATCATTTACCTTGTTATATTTTATATTACTACTATCCAAAAGCGCCAAATAATCTAACAACTTAATTTTACGCTGATTAACCCTAATACCTAACTTTGGTTTACCATTAAGACTGGCTATAATATCTTGATAATTATCCTTATAATCATGAGTTAGTTTATTAATCATCCAAAGCGGAAAATTGTATTTGTACTCGAAATCACTACTTAGTTTAATATCTAATTCTTTTTGACTACGTAAATAATTACGCAACACAGCATTAATAAAATTTTTAATTTGATTATTTTTATATAATCGACTAGTTATATTAACCAAATCATTGGTAACAGCATATTCCACCTTATTGGTATACTTTATTTCATATAATCCAATAAGTATAATTGACTTAAGTTGTATCTCATTGATTTTCTTGGGCACAAGTAAAGCAAATATACTAGCAAGTATATTATAGTTACGAAAAACTCCAAATGTTATATCCTTAACCTTTCCAACATTTAGAACCCTATCAACTTGATAATTAAATTCATTTACAAGATTTTTACCACGTAAAACATTGGTTATTATTTCTATTATGATATAATAATCTGCCAATGGTTTCATATAAAATACTTTACCAATAGTTTTCAACAGCCATATTACCTGGTTTACTACGTCTTGAAATAGTCAAACCACGCTCGGCGAGTATCTTTCTAGTATCATCTACCATCTGTGGATTACCACATATCATAACTCTACTATTTTCAACAGTGATTGATATATTTAAAAAATCTTCTAATTTTTTATTGGCAATTAAATCAGTAATTCGACCATATAAGTCAGCACCTTGATTTTCACGAGTAAGTAATTTAACATAAATCAATTTATCTTTAACTAAATCACAATAATATTCATGAGTATAAAAACCATTAATTAATTCCTGATATACAAGCTCATCTTTAGTGCGAGCACAATGTACTAGAATAATCTTTTCATACTGTTCCCATACACTAAAGTCATATAATATGGAAATAAAAGGAGCCAAGCCAGTACCAGTTGATAGTAACCATAAATTGTTACCATTTTCAAATCTATCCGTAGTTAATAAACCATAATTAGTTTTGTCTACATAGATACTATCACCAACATTAAGATCTTTTAGACGTTGCGTAAACTCACCATCTGGTACTATTATAGAATAAAATTCCAGCTCCTCATCATAATCAGCGGAAACTATTGAATACGGACGCCAAACTAATTCATTATTAAGACCAACAACACCAAGACGTGCAAACTGTCCAGGAATAAACTTAAAGGCTTCATTACGTGTGATTCTAAAACTAAATAAATGATCAGTCCATTTTTTTAAATAAGTAATTTTCTCTATCGTGTATTTATCTTCTTTAGACATTATAGCTCTTTCACTAACATAAATCTCATAGCATGTATTATCTCATAAAAAAAACGCAATTGTTACATTGCGTTTTTTAAAATTTTAATTAAAAAATACATTACTTAGTTGTATTTTTTTTAACAGAAGCGGTACCAACCTCAGTTGCTGCTTTAAAAAAATCTTGCATTTGACTACTCATTTTTTGTAAATTAGTCATTACTTGATTCGCACCATCTATCCAATTTTTAATTGAATCATTTGCTAAATTATTCATACCAAAGTTAGTGCCGTTAAAAGAGCTTGAATTAAAATTAGATAAATCCTCAACAGCGTCTCGCATATGCTGTTGTGATCCCTGAATATGTTCTTGCATTATCTTAGCTATTTTAACCTGTACATCTTGCATAACTTTGTATAATTCACGGCAATTACAAACATGATTTTCAACTGAATGAGTAGTTAATTGATTAATTTTTTCAAAAAAATCCTTTGGATTATCAATCGCAATAATTTGTTTTAACGTATCCGATGCATCATTTAAAACCTTATTTGAAGCATCTAATTGCAACTTAGCTAATTTTTCAATGCTTTCTAACGAAGTTTGTAATAATTCACGTGATTTTTCAACTGAAAGATTAGTTGCATTTATTATATGTTCGTTGTTGTTACTCGTCATAATACTCTCCCTTTTCATTGTTAATAAAATTTAAAAAAAGCTAAATTAAATATACATTATACCTTATAATTATATTATAATATCTAGGTAAATTAAATATTTAAAGCTACAAGACAGTATTATATTGCACTGCAACATAATTTGTCAAGTTATTGATTGAAATATTTTAAAAAATTTA
>DAHXMX010000119.1 GCA_027371515.1 Neisseriaceae bacterium | reverse complement strand
AGTATAGTTCTTGAGTCAATCTTACTCGACACTTGGAATGAAATACGCGCAGGAATATTAGCCTTAATTAATCCCGTAATAACATCAACAGATGGTCTTTGAGTTGCTACAATTAAATGTATTCCAATAGCACGCGCTTTTTGTGCAATCCGCGCAATATACTGTTCAGTCTTTTTACCAGTAACCATCATTAAATCAGCTAACTCATCAATAATTACTACAATATATGCCCATTTAGTTAACTCTTCCGGAGAATCTGGATCTTGACTATAAGGATTATAAACAGGAGTATTATTTGCAATACCGTCAGCAATTTTTTGATTAAATGCAGTAATATTTTTACAGCCTACTTTAGCCATTATTTTATAACGACGCTCCATCTCACCTACAGTCCATTTTAATGCATTACCAGCTTGATTCATATCAGTTACTACCGGTGACAATAAATGCGGAATATCTTGATAAAAAGACAACTCAACCATTTTAGGATCAATCATAATAAATTTAACTTCATCTGGTGTAGCTTGAAATAATATCGACAAAATCATCGCATTTACTGCAACTGACTTACCAGAACCAGTAGTACCAGCAACTAATAAATGCGGCATTTTAGCTAAATCAGTTACAATTACCTCACCTGCAATATCTTTACCCAAGGCTAAAGTTAATTTACTAGAGCTATTTTGATATACCTTAGAATCAAAAATTTCTTTCAAATAAATAATTTGGCGTTTAAAATTTGGCACCTCGATACCCATAGAATTTTTACCTGGTATCGTTTCAACAATACGTACATTAGTTAAAGCTAACCCACGGGCAATTTCTTTACCTAATCCGACTATCTTATCACCACGTACCCCACGTGATGGAACCAATTCATAACGAGTAATTACTGGTCCACTTTGAGCGTTTACTATTTCAGCTTCTACGCCAAACTCTAATAACTTATTTTCTATTGATGTAGAAATAAAATCAATCGTTTCTGATGATATACCATCAGTTTGTATTACTGGATTTTTTAATAAACTAGTACTTGGTAAACCACCATGATTATTGATATTAGTTATTACACGACTTACTGATGACTGACTAACAATTGATTTAAGCAAAACCGTATTTTGAGCACCTTCTAATTCATGATTAGCTGACAATTGGATATTTTTATTAATTGGTAACTCAAAATTATCAATATCAATATCATCTTTTATTTCATCACTTAAATCAAGTGAGTTATCAATATCATTATCGATATCATTATTCACTTTCTTAAAAAATAAAGGTTCGTTTCTTTCTTCAACGGCAGTATCAGCGACGGTATCAACAGAATTAATGAACTTATTTTGTGTCCGTGGCTTAATTTTAGACTTCACTTTAGATTCAACTTTTGGTTCATCATCAAAAATAGCAAGAACATTATTCGCACCATCAATTATAGACTCTTCATCTTCATGCCTGATTACTAAAAAGCTAATTCCTTGAATAAATTTCTCAACCACAAAACCAATACTTTCAGCAATAATTAAAATAGTAGAACTAAATGATAAACCAAAACAAATCACTATAACAAGTAAACTTAAAGCTACCAAAACATTTTGTCCTAGTAAAGGAGCCAAAAGATAAAACATTAAATGTCCAAAAATACCACCATATCCGTTATGTAATTGTACATTTGGGTAAAAATATAGACTTATATATTCAAATAAAGCACTTGAAAGCAATAAAATTAAGAAACTTACCACTTGAAGAATACTGTACCAATTATCAGTGCTTAAACTGGTTCGTATAATCTTTCGGTAACCTAGATAAAACACCCCAAAAGTCAACCACCAAGCAGAATAACCAAACATAGAAAACATCATATCGGAGATATAAGCTCCAATATAACCAAAATAATTATGATTAATTTTAGAATTACTTACTTTAAACCAGCAATCATCTTGACTTGAATAGCTAAATAACATGCCAGCTAAAACAATAGCTAATGCAAACAAAATAACAGCAGTAACATCATTTATAAATCGCGCTTGATTGGTTGGCAAAAATGTATCGCGATATTTTTTTGCAAATTTAACTGATTTTTTTTGTTTTAAACCGCCATTAGAACCAAACATTTTGTCTTAAATTCCCAAACATTTCATTAAATATATTATTTGACCAAATTAGCTAATCTGTTATTTTTTACTTAACACTTTAATCTGTATGTCAGAAAAATCAATAAATTGATTCAAATTTAATTTATAATCTGCAATTTGTTGTTTAATCTTAGCATATTCAACATCTAAATTAGCTAACTGACTACTTAAATAACCAATCTTTACTACTAAAATCCGTTGATCTAATGATAAATCATATTTAAACATAGTAAGCGCTAATTTAGTAGCTTTTTTATAATCACCATCCATATAAGCATTCATAGCCGTAAATAACATCTTAGTTATTTTAAACTTAATTCGCTTTTGCAACTGATTTTTAACTAACCGCGGTATAGCAATTATTTTGAATATAATTTTAATTAAAATTGTAAATAATATATAACCAACTATCAAAAAAAATACAAACAACAGCAATGATAAATCATAGCGATAAACTCCCATATAAATAGTTATATGTCCATCACTAACTACAAAAATATAACCAATTAAGCTAGCAAACGCAAATAAAATTATTAATTTAACAAGTAATTTCATATCATACCTATTCTTTTAAGCTATTTAATTTAGTTAATTGAATTAATGTATCATCAATATTTACATGTTCATTTACAATATGTATTGCAATTAATGTATCTAATTCTTTAGTCACATTATCTGTACCATCTAAATTATTATAATATTCCTTAACTAAAGATTTTACATTAGTTAAACTAGCTACCCAATTAGCTTGATCATGCTGTAATAAGGCAATTCTTGCACTTAATAAATTAATTTTTACACTATCTAATACAATCTTTTCCTCTGTAGACATTAATATATGTGATGAATTGCCATTTGATTTAGTTACGCTCACAACTTTATAAAAAGTATTTTTAATATTATCTTTAAATTTACTCCACATAGATTGATTATTTACAGTAATTTCTTTTGCATTATCAATAATAGGTTTTCCTTGTTTTAATTGATTAATTTGACCAATTAATCCATCTAATTGACCAGCAATAGCAATGCGATCTATCTTAGGTAAATTATTAAGTATTGATAAATCATGCGCTACTGCAAATTTCAAACCATCAAATATTAGATCGTAGTTTAGATAAAGTTGGTGGTAAGGGGCTTTTTATTAAAGAGTTAGAAAAA
>DAHXMX010000118.1 GCA_027371515.1 Neisseriaceae bacterium | reverse complement strand
TGCTAAAGAATTAGAGTATAAACAACATAGTCTATTTTTAGGACGTCATACATTATATCCAATAGCAACCGAAGGAGCATTAAAACTTAAAGAAATATCTTATATTCATGCAGAAAGCTATGCGTCAGGTGAATTAAAACATGGACCATTAGCTTTAATAGATAAGGATATGCCAAGTATTGTATTAATGCCATCGCAGTTATTAATGGATAAAACACAATCGAATATTCAAGAAGTTTTGGCTCGTGAAGGTATAGTATATATTTTTAGTGATGTTAAGAATAAATTTACTCAATCATGTCATAAAAATATTTTAATGCCAACAGCAGGTGTGGCAACTTATTTGTTACCAATATTATATACAATACCATTACAATTACTTGCATACTATACCGCCTTAATTAAAGGTACTGATGTAGATAAACCACGTAATTTAGCTAAAAGTGTAACGGTGGAATAATTTATGTTAATTCGTAAGTTTTTAGAAAACTATGGTTCAACTACTATAAGTTTTAAGCAAATGTCAGATAAATATCATTTAACTATTTTAGCTGATGGTTTTATTAAAGATATTTTTCATCGAATAGTTGCAATATATGTAGATGATATAGGAGTGATGATTGGATTTAGTTTGACTAATAAAACTTGTCAAACTTTTTTAGATATTTTGCAAAATGCTAAGCATGTACCAATAGGTGTACAATTATTCGATCACAAAAATAAGATTACTAGAGCAAGCTTAGTTATTGATAAAATTGATGTATCATTAATTGATAATCAAATAATAAGTGATTATATGCGAAATAATCAAATAACTGGTGAAATTTATGTTCGTCGTTCCACATTTATAAAATATAATGAAAAAATGGAACTACTTGAATATGTGTTACCTAGTTTAGAGCAGTTGTTAAATAAGTATAAGGATAAAGAAATTAAATGATGAATGTAGATGCGATTTCTCCATTAGATGGAAGATATAATGATAAAGTTAGTGAATTAAATAATATTGTATCTGAGTATGGTTTAATTAGATATAGGTTGTTTGTTGAAATAGAATGGTTTAAGTTGTTATTTGAAACACATGAATTTAATTTACCAAAATTAAGCTTAACAGATATTAATTTATTAGATAATATTGTTAGTAATTTTGATATTAATGAATGCATCAAAGTAAAAAACATTGAAAAAGTTACTAATCATGATGTAAAAGCAGTTGAATACTATATTAAAGATAAAATAAAAAATAATGATAAATTAAACAAAAATCGTGAATTTATTCATTTTGCGTGTACTTCAGAAGATATTAATAATCTTAGTTATGCGCTAATGTTAAAAGAAGTTAAGGAAAATATCTTAAAGAATTATATAAAATTAATAATGGATAAAATTAATCATTTATCTAATGAGTATCGTAATATACCAATGATGTGTAAAACACATGGTCAACCAGCCACACCATCTACTATGGGTAAAGAATTTTACAATGTATATTATCGTTTATATCGTCAATATATACAATTAATAAATCAGGAAATTTTGGGCAAAATAAATGGTGCGGTAGGAAATTATAATGCACATGTTGTTAGTTATCCAAATATACAGTGGGATAGATTAGCTAAATATTTTGTAGAAGATAAATTAAAACTTACTTTTAATCCATATACTACTCAAATAGAACCTCATGATTATGTTGCAGAAATTATGGATATTGTACGTCGAATTAATATTATTCTAATTGATTTTGCAAGAGATATATGGGGTTACATTTCATTTAATTATTTTAAGCAAAAAGTTGTTCAGGGTGAGGTCGGTAGTTCAACAATGCCGCACAAAGTAAATCCAATAGATTTTGAAAACTGTGAAGGTAATTTAGGTTTAGCAAATAGTTTAGCAATACATTTAGCTGAAAAATTACCACTATCCAGATTTCAACGTGATTTAACTGATTCAACAGTACAACGTAATTTAGGAGTGGTTTTTGGTTATAGTATACTTGCTTATAGTTCATTAATGAAAGGTTTAGCTAAATTGGAGATTAATGTAGAAGCTCTTAACCACGATTTAGATAACAATTGGGAATTATTGGCTGAACCTATTCAAACTGTAATGCGTAAATGTGGTGTTGAAAATGCTTACGAAAAGTTAAAAGAGTTAACTCGCGGGAAAAAAATCAGTCAAGATGAAGTTAAGAAATTTATTAATAGCTTAGATATAGATGAAGTTAATAAAAAATCTTTATTAAATTTGACACCACATAATTATATTGGTTTAGCAAATAAATTATATTAGACTCTTTTATACTATGTTTATAATGGACTTTATATGAAACTTATATCAATTAAAAGCAATATCAATAATCAACAAAAAATATTGATTTTATATACTGGTGGTACGATTGGTATGAATTATGTTGATAATGTATTACAAGTAGTTCCGGGACTGTTTAGTGCACAATTAAATCAATTATCTGAAATTAATAATCTATCGATTGATTTGCTTGAATATGAGCAATTAATTGATTCTTCAGATATAGTAATTGAAAATTGGCAACAAATTATCAATGATATTTCTAAATACTATGATAGTTACGATGGATTTGTTGTTATTCATGGTACAGACACTATGGCATATACCGCTAGTATATTAGCATTTGCCTTACGTGGTTTAGAGAAACCTGTTATTGTTACAGGAGCTCAGTTACCACTAATACATAGGCGTAGTGATGGTTGGACAAATATTATTGACGCATTATTTTCGGCATCACAAAGTGATTTAAATGAAGTAGCAATAGCATTTAATAATAAATTATTTAGAGGTTGTAGAGCACAAAAAGTTAGCACTAATCGTTTTATTGCTTTTGATTCTGTAGATGAAGAACCATTGGCTGAATTTGGAATTGAGATAGAGTGGCATAAAAAGCGCTGGCTAAAGCCTAGTAGTTATTCGTTTAGTCCAATACTACCACAAAAATTTAATATAATTGATTTGTCATTGCGTCCAGGGTTTATGACTGATTTTATTGCCCAAACTTTAAATGAACAACATGAATTAGATGGTGTAATTTTACAAACCTATGGTAGTGGAACTATACCAATGAAAAATATTGATTTTGTAAAAGCTATTAAAAATGCATGTGATCGTGGTGTTATCATTATTAGTATTACACAAGTAAGCGAAGGAACTGTATCTAGTGATTATGCAAACAGCCAATTAGGCGAGCTTGGGGTAGTAAATGGTAAAGATATGACACCTGAAGCTGCATTAGCAAAACTAACTATATTATTATCTGCACAATTAAGCAGTAATAACA
>DAHXMX010000117.1 GCA_027371515.1 Neisseriaceae bacterium | reverse complement strand
CGTTCGCAAGAATATGCTTCGTCTGTAATTTTAGGTCAAGCCAATACAATACTTAAAGATATTAGCGATAAAGGTGGTTATGATTTAGTAATGACATCTAATCAAATGGTTTATGCAAAACCAAAATATGATCTTACTGATCAGGTAATTCAAAAATTAAATATGTTAGACTCAGCAGAAATAGTTAAAAAATTAAAAGATTTAGAAAATCAACCATTATTAGGTCCAGATGGTAAACCTATTGTAACTCATCAAGCTGTTAGCGCTAAAAATTAATCTGGTAGTTATTATGAACTATAGATTATCAGATTTAGTTACAAAATTTGGAGGACAATTAATAGGTGATGACGTTGTAGTAACTAATATTAAACCATTAAATACTGCAACGGCTGGGAGTATAAGTTTTTTAAAATCTGCAAAATATAAAAAAGATTTGGTAAATACTGCTGCATCTGCATTGATTTGTGCCAAACAGTTTGCAGATTTATCGAGTTTGCCAAAAATTATATGTGATAACCCATCATTGTATTATTGTTATGTTAGTCAATTATTTAATTCGCAGGTGCAATTACCTCGCGTGATTAAGTCTACGGCTGTAATTGCAAACTCAACCAAGTTAGGTAGAGATATTGCAATTTGTGATAATGTAGTGATTGGTGATAATTGTATTATTGGTGATAATTGCCAGATATATCCAAATGTTGTAATTGGTGATAATGTTGTATTAGGAAAAAATATAATAATTTATCCAAATGTTACTATATATTCCAATGTTCAAATTGGAGATGATTCAATAATACATGCTGGGGTGGTGATTGGTTCAGATGGTTTTGGTTATGCCAAAGATAATAATTTGCATTATCATAAAATCCCGCAAGTTGGTGGGGTAAGAATTGGTAACAAAGTAGAGATTGGCGCTAATTCGACTATAGATTCTGGAGCATTAAGTCCAACTATTATTGGTGATGGTGTTATCATTGATAATTTAGTGCAAATAGCTCATAACGTAACTATTGGTGATCATACTGCTATTGCTGCTTGTGTAGGTATTGGTGGTAGTTGTAATATCGGTAAGTATTGTACTTTAGCTGGCGGTGCTGGAATAGGTGATCATGTTGATTTGTGTGATCATACGGTAATTGGTGGCTTTAGCGGGGTTGGTAAATCAATAGTTAAACCAGATTTATATATGAGTTCTTATCCAGCAAGACCATACAAAGAATATGCAAAGATTGCTATTCATCTAAAAGATATTGCAGATATGGTACACAGATTAAAAAACTTAGAAAAACAATTTATTGAAATTAGAGGAGAGATTAATGGAAATTGTTAAAACTTATGATTATCCTGTTTATGTAATGGATGTAATGCGACAATTACCTCATCGTTATCCAATGTTATTGGTTGATCGTGTATTGGAGGCTGAGCCTGGTAAAAGTATCGTAGCTTTAAAAAATGTTACGATAAATGAAGACTTTTTCCAAGGACATTTCCCAGATTATCCGGTAATGCCTGGTGTATTAATTGTTGAAGCTATGGCTCAAGTATCAGGTTGTTTATGGGTAATTACGTATGGCGAACGTAAAACTCGTGATGTTTATTTTTTTGCTGGTGTAGATAATTGTAGATTTAAGCGTCAAGTAGTACCGGGTGATTCACTTATTATTGAATCTAAATTGGTTTCTATGAAACGTGGTGTTGGTAAATATTCAGCTGTAGCTAAAGTTGATAATCAAGTTGTAGCAGAAGCTGATTTGTTAATTATTAAAAAAGAAGTATAAATGACAAAAATACATTCAACTGCTTTAGTGGATCATAATGCACAGTTACATGAAAGTGTTGAAGTTGGTCCGTATGCGATAATTGGTCCTGATGTAGTGATTGGTGAAAATACAATAATCGGTAATCATGCGTCAATTAAGGGGAATACCATAATTGGTAAGAATAATAAAATATTTCAATTTGCAGTACTAGGTGAAGATCCACAAGATAAAAAATATAATGGTGAACCGACTAAGTTATTAATTGGTGATAATAATGTTATTCGTGAGTTTTCAACCATTCATAAAGGTACATCTAATGGAACTGGTATTACAGTTGTAGGTAATAATAATATGTTTTTAGCATATACCCATATTGCACATGATTGCATTGTTGGTAATAATACAATTTTTGCAAATAGTGTAGCTCTTGGTGGACATGTTCATATTAAAGATTGGGTTATTTTAGGTGCTTATACAATTATTCATCAGTTTATTGTTATTGGAGAACATGCAATGACATCTGGTGCAACAGGTGTTGCTCAGGATGTACCGCCATATACAATGGCTTTTGGTTATAGAGCTGAGCCTAAAGGTATTAACACTGAGGGGTTACGTCGGCGTGGTTTTACCGCAACTCAAATTGAGAATGTTAAAAATGCTTATAAGATGTTGTATCGTAATGGATTATCTTATAATGAAGCAAAAGATTTTATCACAGAGTTAGCTGATGAGCAAAAAGAGTTACAAGTATATGTAGATTTTTTTAGTGAGTCAAATCGTGGCATAATTCGATGATAATATTATGTTAAAAATTGCTATTATTGCAGGTGAGCCATCAGGTGATATGTTGGGTAGTCGTCTGATGCATGCCTTAAAACTTAAAGCTTCGCAGGATATTCAATTTATGGGTATCGGTGGGGATAACATGCATCAAGAAGGATTAACATCAAGTTATAATATGGATATATTATCTATTGGTGGTTATAGTATTGATGTATTTATGGCAATACCAAAGATACTTATTATTCGTCAAAAGATTATTAAGCAGATTATTGATTTTAAGCCAGATGTGTTTATTGGTGTTGATGCTCCAGATTTTAATTTCTATGTAGAAAAAAAATTAAAACAAGCAGGTATTAAAACTGTACATTATGTAAGTCCCACCATATGGGCTTGGCGCTATGAAAGAATATTCAAGATTAAAAAATCTACTGATTTAATGTTATGCTTATTCCCTATGGAAGAGCCAATGTACCTTAAAGAAAATATTCAAGCAAAATTTATTGGTCATCATTTGGCAGACCAAATTGAAACTGATATCGATATTAATTTATATAAAAATAAACTTAATCTTACCAATAAACAGGTTTTTACTGTCTTAGTAGGTAGTCGTAAGCGTGAAGTTAATAGTCTTGGAACTATATTTCTTGTGCATTAGCATGCTCTTGTAATAATTCAGGAACAACAAATTCATTAGACAATATATTTGGCTGCCCAACAAATTTAATCATCAGCTTTTTCTTTAAAATCCATTCAGTAAATTTAGATA
>DAHXMX010000116.1 GCA_027371515.1 Neisseriaceae bacterium | reverse complement strand
ATTTATAGATTTTGCAATTCCAAAATCCATGATTTTAACAACGCCTTCCGGTGTAATTATAATATTTGAAGGTTTAATATCACGATGCACAAAACCTTTTGAGTGGGCATAACCCGCTCCTTCTAATATTTGTTTAATAACTGAATAACTAAATCCTTTATTAACCAGAAATCTTATTTGTCGGTTCTTATCTTTCTCATTATTAGCAATAACGCCAAATTTTTTAAGCCATAGATTGTATGCATTAGTATAATTATCAACTTTTGCAATTGCTTTATCTATTATATTTTTATCACTTACTTTTTGTATTAAATTATATTTAAGCTTTTTGCTACCATATTTTTTTTGATAACTATTGATATAACTTTCGACAAATCTATCATCTGAAAGATAATTATTTACCTCAAGATAAGCAATAACTTGATTGATATCATCTAGATCATTCGTGTAACGTAGTAATTTATTATATAATTCAATTTTTGAGTGTTCACGAATTGATAATAAATGTATAGCTTTATTGTATAATATTTTATCCAAATAATTATCCAAATATCAGATAATGTTATTCTTCTTCTTGATTTAATACTATCTCTGGTTCACGTTCACTAAGTGGAATATCAGCTAAATTAGATCCAGATAAATTACGAATTTTAACTTCTATTTCGGCAGCAATTGATGGATTTTCCTTTAAGAATTCTTTAGCATTCTCTTTACCTTGTCCGATTTTTTGTCCATTATAACTATACCATGCACCAGATTTTTCAATGATATTGTTTAATACACCTAGTTCAATTAATTCACCATTGCGTGAAATACCTTCGCCATATAATATTTCAAAATCAGCTTGTTTAAATGGTGGTGCCACCTTATTTTTAACAACTTTAACTCGTGTTTCACTACCAATTACATCTTCACCTTTTTTGATTGATCCTGTACGTCTAATATCTAAACGAACTGATGAATAAAACTTTAATGCATTGCCACCAGTTGTAGTTTCAGGCGAACCAAACATAACTCCAATTTTCATACGAATTTGATTAATAAATATTACTAAAGTATTAGTACGTTTAATATTTGCAGTTAACTTACGTAATGCTTGTGACATTAAGCGTGCTTGTAAGCCCATATGGCTATCTCCCATATCGCCTTCTAGCTCAGCCTTAGGAGTTAATGCAGCAACAGAATCTACTACAATTACATCTATACCACCACTACGTACTAACATATCCGTAATTTCTAAAGCTTGTTCCCCAGTATCAGGTTGCGAAATTAATAAATCGTCAATTTTTACTCCGAGTTTCCGCGCATAAACTACATCTAAAGCATTCTCAGCATCAATATAAGCACAAGTTCCACCATTTTTTTGTGCTTGTGCTACCACTGATAAAGATAATGTGGTTTTACCACTTGATTCAGGACCAAATATTTCAACTATACGCCCTTTAGGAAGTCCACCAACACCAAGTGCCATATCTATACATAATGATCCAGTTGAAATGACCTGTATATCATTTGCGATTTGTGTTTCATTCATACGCATAATCGAGCCTTTACCAAATTGTTTTTCAATTTGTAATAAAGCCGCTTGCAATGCCTTTGATTTATCGTTGTCAGTCATTTTTTATCCTAATTAAAATTTAAATTTAAGCGTATTTTCACTAATTAAATACTCTACATCTGTTTCAAAAAGTTCTGTTTGAACATATTTAGATTCTGCTATTCTTTCAATTGATATTGCATGCATAATTGGACGTGTACCAATAATTGCAATTAATTTACCGCCTACTTTTAATTGGCTTTTTAAATTGTTAGATACCTCGATGAGACCGCCACTAACTAAAATACGATCAAAAGGTGCTTTATTAGGCAAACCATGTATTCCATTAGCACCGATAACACTAACATTAGTAACACCATGTTTAGTTAAATTATCAATAGCTAGCTTTTGATTTTGAGGATCTAATTCAATACTATATACAAAATCAGCCATTTTAGATAAAATTGCAGTTAAAAATCCGCTACCAGTGCCAATTTCTAAAACTTTATGTTTCTTATCTAACATTAGATTTTGTAATAATAATCCCTCTATTATCGGTGTAAACATTTTTTGCCCACCGGGTAATGGTATTGCTAAATCTGAAAAAGCTAGATTAGTATAATTAGCAGGAACAAATTCCTCACGTTTAACTGTTGATAATAATTTAAGAATAGTAGCATTATATACATCGCATGGTCTAATTTGCTGTTCTATCATATTAAAACGCGCTTGCTCTAAATTCATTTTATATCTCCTACTAATCTTATTATTTACTTACTTTATTTACTAAGTAATTAACTACTTCTATATTGCGCTCTGGTGTTGCAGGATTTACTATATATTTATTAGCTACAACAAAAATTGGTGTTCCAGTTATATTATATTGATTCATTAAAGTTTGATATTCTTTAACTTTAGTTGTTACTGTAAATGAATTATATGTGTTCATAAAATCATTTATTTGTTTATCTGTTAAGCCATTTTTGCTGAGTATAGCTTTTAATACTTTAGGATCAGTTATATTTTGATTGTTAAAAACTGCATTAAATATAGGAAGATAAAGCTTATCTTGCTTGGTAATTACGATAGTTGCATTAATCTTAGCTAAAGCTTCTGATGTACTATCCCAAGCTACATGGATACGCTCAAAATCAATTTTTTTGTTGTTAGCAATAGCTCTTTCCACCATTGATTCGTTAATTTTACAATGAATACAAGTAAAGCTAAAAAATTCTTTAACATTCACCTTGTTTTTATCAGCAGCTTCAAAAGTTGGATTTGTTGCAATCGTATAGTCTTTTCCTTCAACTATTGGAGATGAAGTTGCTTTGGCATAAGCTAGCTGTGTTGTTAGTCCAATTATTACTAATATTTTAGTAACTAATTTAATGATATTCATAAATATATCCTCCTTAATTATTTGATTGTTTAAATGTTTTTGCATTAATACCATTATCATGTAACTGACTTTTTATTTGATTAGCCAAATCTTCATTTTGAAAAGGTCCTAGTATTACATGATTGATCTGTTGAGAGCCACTTTTGTCTTTAATAATCTTGGCATTTAAACCAATAAATGCAATTCTTCCTTTAAGATCTTCAGCGTCAGCATAATTAGGATAGCTTCCTGCTTGTACATAATATCTAATCTCTTTGGGTTTAACTGAATTTGTATTAGATGCGTTAGACGTATTTTTTGAAGTGGTTTCTTTTTCTTGTAGCACATCATAAAAATCATAGTTTTGCTTACTCTCATTATTTACTGTATCTGGAGTGTTTTCTAATTGATTATTTGCCACAGTAGTATTAGATGCGTTAGACGTATTTTTTGAAGTGGTTTCTTTTTCTTGTAGCAC
>DAHXMX010000115.1 GCA_027371515.1 Neisseriaceae bacterium | reverse complement strand
TTTATCATGCTTATGATGATTGGAAACTTTACCAAGTCTAACATGATAATTAATAGTATCTTCACTTTCATTAATAAACTTACTTAAAGAAAAAAACTTCTCTTCTAAATAACTTTTAATAGCTTCAGTTAATTCAAAATCCTTGCATACTGTTGTAAATCTTTCGCTCATAATTATATCTCCTTGAAAAATCTTAATATTATTTAATTTAAATATATTCTAACAAAGTTTAAGCACTTTCAACTAGTCAAACGATATGCGTTTTTCTAACAATAATTTGCTATCTAACAGCATCCATTATAGCACCAGATAGCATTTTTATGCAGCAATATTTTACAAAATTTTAATTTACAATTTTACTTACGTACAACATCGATAACACCATGAATTGAATGAATCTTGGCCATAATCTTAGTAAAATTAAAGTCTCCACCATGGACTTGTAAAGTAAATACCATAAAAGCTTTATTATGTTTAACATGTGTTTTAAGCCCAGATATAGATATTTTTTCAACTGAAAATAACTCAGTTAAATCACGAATTAAACCTGTTCTATCATTTGCTATTACTTCAATATCAGCATTAAACATCTCACGCTTAGCATCATTTCCCCAATCAACTGATACTATTTTAGTAGGAAATATTTTAGCTTGGCGACGTAATTCCATACAATTTTTACGATGAATTGCTACACCTTTCCCTTGTGTAACAAAGCCTATAATATTATCACCTGGTATTGGTTTACAACATTTTGCAATATGAGTTACTATACCAGATACACCATCCACTAAAATTCCAGATAAGCGTTTTGATTCGCTTTTTTTTACATAATCTGGAGCTAATTCAAAATTTTCTGGAGTAATCTCATGATATTTATGTAGCAATTGATGAATTAAGAGATGAGTTAGCGCAAAATATTAATCATTATAAGGAAAAGTCGCGAGATTTAAATCGTAAAGAAGAAGCAGATTTTAAAAAACAATTACGCACTATCGAGTAATTTTATCGAAAGTTATTAAATCTAAACTCACATAATTGTGAGTTTTTTTATAAGTTAGTGTTTTATGGGTAGTATAAAAGATTTTTTTGCATCTCCAGCTTTTGCTGTTGTTGGTGCATCTTCTCGTCGAGAGAAGTTTGGTAATAAAGTGTTACGTTGTTATATACAGAATAATTTAATAGTTACTCCGGTTAATCCAGTTGAAAAAATTATTGAAGGTTTAGCTTGTGTCAGTGATGTTATTTTATTACCAGAGAATGTTAAAAGTATTTCTATTATTACCAATCCTAATGTAACTACAAAGGTAGTTGCAAATGCAATCAATCATGGTATTAAGAATATTTGGATGCAACCAGGCGCTGCAAGTGAAGATGCTGTTCAAATGTGTATTGCTAATGGTATTAATGTTATTGCTAATGGTCCATGTATTTTAGTTGAACTTGGATTTCGTGGTGAATAAGTTTTTAGTTTTTGCTATATTGTTTTGTACACACGGATTTGCATTAGTTGTTAATTCACCTGAAATTGGTTCAGCGCGTACGAAACAAGTAGATTTAGTTGCCAAAAAAGAATTGGTAGTTACCAACAATAAATGGTCAAGTCAGGCAGCATATGATATATTGAAAAAAGGTGGTAGTGCGGTAGATGCTGCTATTAGTGCTGGTTTTGTACTTGGTCTAACTGAGCCACAATCATCAGGCATTGGAGGCGGTGGATATGCTTTGGTATACAATAAAGGTAAAATGCTTGCATATGATGGGCGAGAGGTTGCTCCAGCGTCAGCTAATTTCAATTGGTTTAAAAAATCAGACGGTACTTATATGGGATTTAATGAGGCTCATTTGACGCCTTATGCATTTGGTATTCCAGGTGAAGTAAAGTTATTTTATGAGTTACACAACAAATACGGAAAATTAGACTGGAATAAATTATTAATGCCGGCAATTAAACTTGCTAAGCATGGTTTTCCAATGAGTCCGCGATTGTATAGCCTATTAATGAGCGAATCGAGTACTATTTGTTTAAATCCTAAAATTAAAAAAGTATATTGTGACGCAAATGGACATGTTAAACAAATTGGAAGCCTTGTTGTTAATAAAGATTATGCTAATACATTAGCTATAATTGCTAAAAATCCAAATGATTTTTATAATGCTAAAATAGCGGATGATATTATTAAAACGGTTAATAAGGCTGTTAATAAAAATATTTTAAATCAGAAAGATTTTGATGATTATGCGGTAGTTGTAACTGATCCTATTTGCATTACATATCGTGATAAGTATAAAGTATGTTCAATTCCGCCTTCTTCAAGTGGTGGTGTGACTATTCTTGAAATGTTAAAAATTTATCAAAAACTTTATAGTGGACATAATATTAATGATATTAAATGGAAATATAATTTTTTAGAAGCAAGTAAATTAGCATTTGCCGATCGTAATAAATATATTGCAGATCCTGCTTATATCAATAATCCAGTTTCTGGCTTATTGGCTGATGAGTATATTAATAAACGAGCATTGCTAGTAAAACCTAATCTTGGTTTAAAAACTCCTGTAAAATATGGTATTCCAGTTGGAGCTAAGCCTAGTGGAGCTGATAATGAGCCAAAAGCTCATGGTACAACTTCATTAATTGTGGTAGATAAAAATAAACAAGTAATTAACATGACTGTAACTATAGAAAATCAATTCGGTAGTCATTTTTTTGTAGATGGATTTTTCTTAAATAATGAGTTAACTGATTTTGCTTTAAATCCGTATGATAATGAAAGTATGTTAGTTGCAAATCGTGTTGAATCTAAAAAACGACCTCGTTCTTCAATTGCACCTGTATTGGTATTAGATCAAAATAATAAATTAAGTTATGCATTAGGTTCTCCTGGTGGTAGTCAAATTATTTGTTATGTAGCAAAAAATTTTATTCAAATGGTTGATTTTGGGTTTAGTCCAGTAATGGCAAGCTCTTCTGATAATCTATGTGCATTAAATGGTCCAGTAATTATTGAACGTAGCAATTTAGCTACTAATTTATTAAATCAATTACAGCCACTTGAGCAAGAGTCTATTGTGGTATCAGATATGGTTAGTGGAGAAGTAAATGTTAAGTTTGATGGTGTAAATATTGTCGGTGCAGCTGACCCTAGGCGTGAAGGTGTGGTTTTAGGTAAATAATTAAATAATGTTTCTGCTGGCGATTCTGAATGATGTTGGCGCGATAGTTATATTAATTAGTTATTATTATATTTTGGTGTTCGGATACGATAAAGTTGAAAGTTGGTGGTGGCTTTAATTTGAGTTTAGTAGTACAAAATCAATCAGGGGCAATGTTATCTTTTGCTCCAGTTAAAAGCGACAGATTAAAGGCGTTATTTGATAATGGTTCATTTAGTCAGTGGTACCATATTTTTACACCATCAAACTTAACATTTACTT
>DAHXMX010000114.1 GCA_027371515.1 Neisseriaceae bacterium | reverse complement strand
GAATGATAATCAATTACGTACTGAATTAATTGAGCGTGGATTTAAAAATGCATTAAATTATTCAGCTATAAAAATTGATAATGATATATATCATGCACCGTTAGCACTGTCTTATGTAATGGCAATAAATTAATCACATAGTGTACATCACCAGTAACATGATATACATCAGCTTTAAAACGCCGGATTTTTATAATATCTGCAAACAAATACCTATAACCACGCATCTGATACGTAATTATTTCAACTTTATCTTTTAAATAATCAGCAATATTAGCAAACAGTTCTTCAATACTATTTGCTCCTGGCACACGTTTACGATAAATCAAAACCACTTTCATTTTAAATTTTACTCACTATTTACAATCGAATATACCGAATTGAGTAATCTTTTCTGTGGATGATTAAAAATAACGTGACTTATGGTTACACCAACACCTTTAAGTCCATTCATTAATAATGTAATGTTTGCTTCACTATCTTTAGGTGTCGTAACCATAACTATGGTACTTATTAAACGAGCTAAATTCAAAAACAATCCTGAGCTCATAAAATCTGGTGATTCTACAAAGATAAAATCAAATCCCTTAATTCTTGAAAATAAGTCATTTAATAACTCATCATTCAACATATTTGTTATATTAATCTTTAAAACCATATTTTTATCATCTGTTATATTTAATTTATATAAATAGTCATATGCAACAGATAATGGCATACAATCAGATGTTGTACCAAACTGTATATGTATCGAACGTTTATTCATACGACACAAGTAATCCATTAATACTGTAATGATAAAACTCTTACCGCTAGCTTTTTTAATACTACCTAAATTTACGATTAAAGGTTTATCTTTTATTTTAATACTCAACAAATAAGCTGCAAATTTATTTATTGACGGATGATTAATTAGATAACTAGAACCTAATTGGCGAACTTTTGAAAAAAATGGAATAATAGTTAATAGGTCAATTTTTGCTATTTTTGCAAATAAAAATGGGTCTCCACCAACCATAAACACATATAACAAAATAAGTATAATCTCTAATACCAATATCCCTACAATGCTAGAAGCGATTAATTTTGCAGATAACGCTACGACTACTGGGGCAACATTTCCTGTTGCAAAATTCAAGATGGTCACCGGACTCACAGCGCTTGCATATTCTAATTGTAAACCTTGTAATTTATTTACTAAAGCTACATAAATTTGTTTATTAATATCTAAGTTATTTTTGATATTAGAATACAATGCATCTTTTGCTGGCATTGTTGCTAAATCTTTAGTATATTTATCACGATTTTCAATTAATGCTGCTTTCTGTTTATTTAAAGAAATCATTAATGGGTGACTAGGCGCATATAAACTTTTAAACTGATCGATTGTTGCTTGTTTTTCCGTGATTTTGATATTCATATCTGTTAACATATTCAAATCATGAACAACCTGCTCATTGAGATTAACTACCTGTTTACTATCCTGAAACTTTACTAACTGCAATTGTTTATCCAATAAATTGGCTTTAACTGTCTCTATTTGTTGAGTTAAAAATTGTATTGCTTTACTTAATGCTTCTTGTCGTTGCTGGAGCGCCTTTTGTTGTATGTTTAATACTATATCATTAAGTAGTTTAGCTTGCTTAACAGGATTAGTACCAGTAAATGATAGATTAATAATACCCGTATCAAACTGAGTAAATTCTCCTCTAACCAGCACAGGTTCAACTTGAATCATTTTAGTTAATTCATTTAATACTACATCCATGGATTTCTTACGAATATTAAACTCACTTCCAATTATTTCAGGGGAATTAATTAATAAAGTCACCCCATTAAAATTACTCTCACGTCCAATATGTCCAACACCTAAAAGATGTTTATTTTCTGTATATAATGAATAACTACTCTCACTTATAAACTTTATAATAAAACCAACATTATATTGATTTGAATTAACCTTAAAATTGACAATATCTAGCTTTTGAGCAGATTTTTTATTTAATAAATTAGTCAATAAGTTATTGTTTATTTGTTTATACTCAATGTTTAACTGATCACTCTCGATAATATTTTGTAATATATAGGGAGATATTAATAGGTTAGCGATAATCTGACTATTAGATGCCATATTTACATTATTAACTGAATTAACATTATCATTATCAAATAAATTTATTTTTAAATTAGCATCATTATTATTAGAAGCACCATTATTTACTTTAATAGTGCTGCTAACAGTATACTTCTTTACTGTTGAATCCTTGATAAAATACAGCACCCCAAATAATATCAACAGTAAAAATATTAAAAAAATTAAAAAAAATTTTAAATTAATCCAGATGATTTTTACAATATCTGAAATAGTTATTTCCCTAATATAATTTTGTTGCATATCTTGTATTTACTTTATTATAAACATTATTTAACTATAGCAGCTATACCATTAGGATTAACAGCACTAGTTGAAAACCATATCACCTGTGCAGCATTTAAAAATTGAGTTATCACACGGTTAAACTGAGCAACCCCAGCCGTAGATACAAATACTACATCAGATGGCTTTAAGACAAATTCACTGGCAAATAATAATGCCGTTGGATTTGTTGCATCTAATCGATAAACATCAACTTGCATATCTTTCACTAAACGCATCACATATATATTTTTCACATCAGCAGAGTTCAAGTTTACCCATCCGGCATAACTTAACGCCGTAGATAAATCAAGTGGTGTATCATTTAAATATATCGCTGTTGGCTTAGTTACTTCACCCAATACATAAGTAACTTTACTTCTAAATGATACTGTACGAATACTTACCTGTGGATTAATTACATATTTAGTTAAACGCTTAGCAATATCTTTTCTTACTTGATTAATGGTACGACTTTCAAACTTTACCATACCAATCAAAGGCAAAAAAACATTACCATTTTCATCAATAGTATAAGCAGCGCTACCAGCATCAGCAGCAGTACCTTTATCTGCTACTGCATTATTAATTTGAGATTGAAAAGAACTACTAGATGATGCACCAAATGATGTACTTATCGGTACACCCAATGGTGAGCTAAACTCTGGATGCCCCCAAACATAAACTGTTACCTGATCGCGCGATCCAAATTTATACACATATGATGCTTTACTGTTTTGAGCTACGATATATTGATCTAACCTAAATAAATGAATCTTAAAACGACCTGCTACAGTAGTTGATTCAATAATTTCACCAGAATCAGAATCAAGAACAGTTCTTGGCATCAAAGCACAAGAGGCATTTGTTATCACTAATATTACAAATAAAGGAATACAGCACAAAACAAATACATGTTTAATTATTTTATTTATAAAGTAATTTAACATTTCTAGCCTAATAGATTAAATATTAATGATTATGCATCCGCAGAAATCAAGTGCACCAAGAAGCAAACTCTTGAGCTACCATCTCATTTGGACTTTTAAACCCAAACT
>DAHXMX010000113.1 GCA_027371515.1 Neisseriaceae bacterium | reverse complement strand
CATTGATACCGAATCTGGTTTTGACAAAGTAATATTTATTACTTCAAGTTATGGACTTGGAGAATGTGTGGTACAAGGTATGGTAAACCCAGATGAGTTTTATGTATATAAACCAGCATTAACTAATAATAAAATAGCAATTATTCGTAAGAATCTAGGCAGTAAACTAATCAAAATGGAATTTACCGATAATAATACCGCCGGTAAATCAGTAAAAACTGTTAATGTAAATGATGAAATACGTAAACAATTTTCTATTAGCGATGATCAAATACATGAATTAGCTAAATTTGCAATTATTATTGAAAAACATTATCAACGTCCTATGGATATAGAATGGGGACTAGATGGTACTGATGGCAAACTATATATTTTACAAGCTAGACCAGAAACAGTCAAATCACAAGAAAAATTAAACAATACTAAACAAATACGTTATACAATCAAGCAATCAGGTGACACATTAGTTGTTGGTCGTGCTGTAGGTCAAAAAGCAGCAACAGGTGTGGTGCGTTTAGTTAAAGATCACAGCGATATGCACAAAGTAGAATCTGGTGATATTTTAGTAACCGATATGACAGATCCTGATTGGGAACCAGTTATGAAACGTGCGGCTGCTATTGTCACTAACCGCGGTGGACGTACTTGCCATGCGGCTATTATTGCACGTGAATTAGGTATTCCTGCTATTGTAGGCTGTGGTAATGCAACTGAAATATTAAAAGATGGCATGAGTGTTACTGTATCATGTTGTGAGGGTGATACTGGTCATGTTTATAATGGTAAACTTAAGTTTGATACCTTAGAGTTAGACACAGGTACTATGCCTGAAATTCCAGTTAAAATCATGATGAATGTAGGTAACCCAGAATTAGCTTTTAATTTTTCAAATATTCCAAATCACGGAGTAGGTTTAGCACGTTTAGAGTTTATAATAAACCGTCAAATAGGTATTCACCCAAAAGCCCTCTTAGATTTTGATACTATTCCAAATAAACTCCAAGAAATAATTAAAGATAAAATCTCAGGCTACAAAAGTCCTGTTGAATTTTATATAGATAAATTAGCTGAAGGTATAGCAACTATAGCTGCGGCGTTTTATCCTAAAAAAGTAATTGTACGTTTATCTGATTTTAAATCAAATGAATATTCAAATCTAATAGCTGGTAAACTATACGAACCAAGTGAAGAAAATCCAATGATGGGATTTAGAGGCGCATCTCGTTATATTTCCACAAGCTTTAGAGAATGCTTTGAATTAGAATGTATGGCAATTAATAAAGTAATTAATTTAATGGGTTTAAATAATGTAACTATCATGATTCCATTTGTGCGTACTACTAAAGAAGCAGCAGAAGTAATTAATTTATTAGCTGAAAATGGCTTAGAAAGAGGCAAAAACGGTTTATCGATATATATGATGTGTGAAATCCCATCAAATGCTATTTTAGCAGATGAATTTTTAAAATACTTTGATGGATTCTCTATTGGGTCAAATGATATGACTCAATTAACACTTGGTATTGACCGTGATTCAAGTGGTGCAATTGCTGCTTCATTTGATGAAAGAAATGATGCTGTTAAAGCTATGCTACATCTGTCTATTAAAGCATGCTTAAAACAAAATAAATATATCGGAATTTGTGGGCAAGGCCCATCTGACCATCCGGATTTTGCCAAATGGCTAATCGAAGAAGGTATTGAGACTATATCACTTAATCCTGATACAGTAATCGATACTTGGTTATATCTAGCTAAACAATTTAATAATAAATAAAATTTTAAATTTAACTTGGAGTCAAGCATGAATCAAAAAAAACGTGTAGTTGTAACTGGAATTGGTATCGTATCACCAGTTGGTAATGATTTAAAAACATCATGGGAAAACATTAAAAATGGAGTAAGCGGTATAGCTAATATAACTTACTTTGATACTACAGATTATGCAACAAAATTTGCTGGTGAAGTAAAAAACTTTTCAGTAACGGGTTATTTTGATGAAAAAGACGCACGCCGTATGGATAAATTTATTCGCTACGGTATGGTCGCTGGAGTACAGGCTATTCGTGATTCAGGTATTGAAGATTCTCCTCAAATAGACAAAAATCGTGTTGGTTTAATTATCGGTTCTGGTATTGGTGGTTTACCATCAATTGAGGAAAACTCAATTAATTTACAAGCTCGCGGTCCTAGAAAAATTTCACCATTCTTTATAACTGGTGCTATTAGCAATATGATTGCAGGTAATTTATCTATATTATTTGGCTATAAAGGCGTTAATTATGGCGTAACAAGCGCATGCGCTACTTCCAATCACTGTATTGGTGATGCTATGCGCTATATCCAAAACGGTGATTGTGATATTATATTAGCAGGTGGCGCAGAGGGTTCTATATGTGGTATCGGAATTAGTGGATTTAATGCTTGTCGCGCTTTATCAACTCGTAACGATGACCCGCAAAGCGCTTCACGTCCATGGGATCGTGATCGTGATGGTTTTGTAATGGGCGAAGGTAGTGCAATATTAGTATTAGAAGAATATGAACATGCCAAAAAACGCGGAGCTAAAATATATGCAGAATTAGCTGGATATGCTGCAACAGCTGATGCTTATCATATGACATCACCTACAGAAGATGGTCCGCTAAGAAGTATGAAACAAGCATTAGCATCCGCTCAAATAAACCCAGAACAGGTAGATTATATAAATGCACATGGCACATCAACTCCACTTGGTGATATAAATGAAACTAATGCAATGAAAGCATGTTTTGGTCCACATGCTTATGAACTATCAATTAGTTCCACAAAATCAATGACTGGTCATTTACTTGGTGCTGCTAGTGCAATTGAGGCTGTATTTTCAATTATGGCAATTTGTGACAATGTTATACCGCCTACAATTAATCTTGAAAATCAGGATGAACAATGTGATTTAGATTATACTCCAAAAACAGCAAAAGAAAAAAAGGTAAATATTGTGTTATCTAATTCATTTGGATTTGGCGGTACTAACTCAAGTATAATATTTAGAAAAATTTAAAGGTGAAATCAATGGTTAGAATGGTACATTGTATTAAATATGATGAAGAACTAGAGGGCTTAGAGCACTATCCAATCCCTGGTGAATTAGGTAAAAAGATCTATGAACAAGTATCCAAGCAAGCTTGGCAAGAATGGATTGAGCATCAAACTAAGATTATCAATGAAAACCGTCTTAATCTAGCTGATGAATCATCACGTAAGTATTTACGTCAACAACTAGAATACTTTTTATTTACTAAGAGTAATTAATTATGATTATCCCGAAAATAACTAAAGCAGTCTTTCCGGTTGCTGGATTAGGTACTAGATTTCTCCCGGCAACAAAAGCATCGCCACTCCCTGTTGGATCTACCGGATTTGTAGGCGGCGGAAGAACCTTGAAATGAAAATCAAAATTTGAAGTAACGATTTCGTTGCCTCCGTCAGTTAGATAAACCTGTTTAATTTGGTTCTTGT
>DAHXMX010000112.1 GCA_027371515.1 Neisseriaceae bacterium | reverse complement strand
GATATACATTCGTAAACATCATTAAAAGAAAAGTTGAATCAAAATATTTAATATTAGTACTGTTCCTAAAATGTACATAAGCATTTTGTTCTTGCTTTCTAAATCTTTGATTTTAGCCTTATAATTTTTTACTATATCAGTATAGTCACAAATCTCACCATTTAGTCTTGGGTTTTGAATCAATAAACCAAAATAATCATTTGGATTAAAATCTTCAATATTACCAACTATTACTTCTATTCCTGCATATTTAGCACGAGTTTTAACGACACTTAAGCTTTGTGGAAATACATTACTCTCAACAAAAAACTTATTCGAGCTAGTATTTATCCTACTTGCCATTAACATACCCTCTGCACATGCTGTTGCTTCATCTAATAAAGATGCATTTGCTAAATCAAATCCAGTTAAATCCATAACCATTTGTTGATAATTAAGCAACGCTTCTAATCTACCTTGAGATATTTCAGCCTGATACGGGGTATAAGCTGTATACCAACCAGGATTTTCTAATACATTACGTTTAATAACAGTAGGTGTAATCGTATCATAATATCCCATGCCGGCCAAACTTTTGAATATTTTATTTTGACTTGCAATTTTGCTTATATTTTGTAACGCCTCATACTCACTTAATTCAGGTTTATTAGTAGTATTAGTAACTGTTAATAAATTATTCGGTACAACATCTTTGATAAAAGTATCTAAATCTTGATAACCAAGAACTTCAAGCATTAGGCGTTGATGATTTAAACTAGGTCCAATATGTCGTGTAATAAAACTCATGTGACTTTCCAATCAAAACTAATTAAGCACCGATAGCTGCTTTATATTCATCTGCTGACATTAATTTATCTAATTGCGCTAAATTATCAAGTTTAACCTTAAATAACCAACCAACTGTATGTGGCTCTGTATTTGCAAGTGTTGGATCACTCACTACTTGCTCATTAATTTCAGTCACCACACCAACTACTGGTGAATATAAATCTGATGCTGCTTTAACTGATTCAACAACACCTATCGTTTCGTTAAAAGTAATATGCTGCCCTACTTTTGGTAATTCAATATAAACTAAATCACCTAATAACTCCTGAGCATGATGAGTAATTCCAACTTCAACTAAATCACCTTCAACAACTCTCACCCATTCATGAGTATCAACAAATTTCATATTATCATTATACATATTAATCTCCTATTATTTGATATACTTTTTTGTTAAATCTTACAAAAGGAATTGATACAAGCAAAACCTTTTCAAAAGAACCTCTAATTTCAACAGTTAAATTTCCACTAACATTTGAATCAACCCGCGCCATTGCAATAGATTGTTTTAATGATGGTGAAAATGTACCACTAGTAACCACCCCAACATATTTATCATTTTGATAAATCTTTTGTTCACCACGTAAAACCCCACGACCTTGCATTACTAATCCGACTAATTTTTGTGATTTATTTTTTAAAAATTCAAGATACTTAGCTTTGCCAATAAAGTCACGTGTCTCGTCTTTTAGATCTACAACCCACTCCATATTACATTGAGTTGGATTAATACTATCATCCATTTCATGACCATACAAATTCATTCCAGCTTCAAGCCTTAATGTATCACGAGAGCCTAAACCACAAGGCTTAACACCGGCTTTTAATAAATTATCCCAAAATAATTCAGCTTTATTATTAGGAATGATAACCTCTAAACCATCTTCACCAGTATAACCAGTTCTAGCGTAAAAAACATCTTGATGTTCAATTGCAGTAAATGGTTTTAAATTAAGCAACTGTTCACTAATTTCAGGTACTATATGTGAAAAACTAGCAATTGCATTAGGTCCTTGAACTGCTAGAATAGATAAATCATTACGCTGAGATAGTTGGACATTATAATTTTGCGCCACTTCATGTAACCACTTAGTTACTTTATCACGAGTACCTGCATTACTTACAATTCTATAACCAAAAGGCATAAGATATACAATTAAATCATCAATAATTCCGGCATTATGATTTAACATGGCGCTATATAAAGCTTTGCCAATACCTATTTTTTCAAGTTTTGCTACATCATTACTAATTAAATAACGTAAATAACTTCTGCTATCACTACCGCTTACATCAGTAATCACCATATGTGATACGTCAAACATTCCAGCATCAGTTCTCACCATTTCATGTTCATGAATTTGTGAACCATAATTAATTGGCATTTCATAACCACAAAACTCAACAAGTTTTGCATTTGCCGCTTTATGTTTATTTATAAATATAGTTTGTTGCATAACATATTATCCCCTCTTATTTAAATTAAAAATTTTACCTGCGGCGCCATCCAATACATGAAGTATGAAATATATAATACTAAACATATAACGGCAAGACTTATTTTTATCGTATTTGAACGACTAGCAAAAATAACAAGACCAAAATAAAAAGTAAATAACGTACCACAAAATCTTCCTTCAGACATCATGGTACCAGTTAAAGCGCCTGGTAAAATACAAAACAAATTAAATAGTGCTTCTTCATAATAACGCTTAACAAATAAAAATATCGAGATACCAATCGAAATGATAAACACTATAAAATTATAACTATCAAGCATCATATTTAATATCTGTTGAATTAATTTATGCGATTTAAAACCATGTCGCCCCCAACCTTCTTGAATATGCTTAAAAGCCAAAAAATCTCCGGTATGAATATGAAGATATACCATGTACGAAATTAAACCCAAAAGCGCAATTAATGATAATATAAGCGCATAAATAATTTTTTTCTTAGAGAACTTAGATGCTTTTAAATTAAAATATAATAATACTGGGCTGAACATCATGCCAATCGGACGAGTTGCCGATAACAAACCACCACATATCGCAGATAAATATAGGCGCTTAGTACGCATAAAATAAAATGATAATAATGACAATAATAAAAACAAAGCTTCAGTATACAAAGATGCAAAATAGATACTAAATGGAGAAAAAGCAACTAAAATCACTCCAAAACGACTATTTATTTCATTCACAAACAATTTTAAATAACGATAAAAAACAAGTAACGCAATAAATATAAAAACCTGATTAAGTAATATACCTAGTACTACAGGATTTATATTAATAACTGTTGATGATAGCTTGACAATCATTGGATACAAAGGGAAAAATGCCCAATTAGCCAAACCTTTCCATACGTGCGGAGTTGTTCTTGGTACCAAATCATAACCATTATTAATAATAGTCAAATACCATTTACAATCCCATTTACACATCACTTTAAAAAAGCTACTATGATAATGCGCTAATAACAAATTAGCTACATTATATTGATAGAGCATAATTAGCCTACTAGCTACAAATACAATAAGGCAAAAAAGCATCCAGTTAATGCGAGAAAACTTACCCATAATAACCTACACCATAACCATAATGCATAATTATACTCTAATTAATCTTATTGGTACATTATATATTAAAAAACCAATGAATTATATTCATTG
>DAHXMX010000111.1 GCA_027371515.1 Neisseriaceae bacterium | reverse complement strand
TTATAACAACATTATTACCCGCTGCTTGCACTGAATATGATGCATAAGCTTGGTTACTTCCCACTTTGCCTAGTGTAAAGGCTTTACCATTTGTTAATGTACCACCAGAACTACTATCAATTAAAGTATATGTAGCATTTCCTAGCAAAGCATTATCATTAATTATTATTGGATTAACCAGTACATTAGATGTAGCAGTAATAGTACTTCCGTTATTAATGTGACCAATTGTACCATCTGCCGCTATGGTAGTGCTGATAGAGGTATTAGCACCTAATGTTGTAGAACCACCGGCTAGTGTTAATGTATTACCAGCTAGTTGAATATTAGAATTAATCTTGGTAGTTGTACCATCTATTGTCGCATTACCTGAGCTAATATCTATTGCAGTATTGCCGAAGTCAATATCTTTTGCATAAGTTTTGTTAGCCAAACGTGCTACACTACCTGCTGCTCCATTATAATTAATCTTAGCAATCCTTGCAGCAGCGTCACCAATAGTACCTGTTTGTGTTGAACTACCTAGGAAATTTAGGACATTGTCTGTAGTACCAACGCTAACTATAGCTGCGCTTAGGTTAACTTTATCCATAAGATTTAAAGTAGACCCACCAGATGAGCTTCCAAGTGTTACCTGACCTGCTATATTGTTACCAAGTGTCACAGTTTTACCATCATTGATGGTTGCATTAGTAGCATAGGTATCACCATTGTTTGTAGTATTTTCAACAAAAGTCACAGCCTTTAACAACGCATTTGCACTACCTAAACCATAAACAGTTCCATTTGCAGCGCTTAAGGTTGCTGTACCTGTGTTAGTAGTTTTAGTAGTAATTTGACCGAAGAAATTAGGGTTGCTTACAGTTATTTTTTTATCATCAGCAAGCTGAAGATTGACTATATTGTTTGCATCACTACCAAAAGGATTATTAATAGTCTGATCCTCAGATACAATTATAGTAGGAATATTGCTATTACCTGCTGCACTGCTAACAGTCACAGTATTAAGTGTCACTCCTACAGGCAAGGTTAAAGTTGAATTTACGCCACTATCGTCAGACTCATCAAAAGCAAGCTTATTGAATTGAAGACCAGTACCGACTAGTGTTAAGTTTGTATTATCAACCACAAGAGTATCAATTGCATGCCCACCAGCTGTAACAGTTGTAGCAGTAACAGGTTGACCATTAGCAGCAGCAAAAGTTAAAGTACCAACACCTGCACTGGCTCCAACAATAGCATCAGCATTATATGTGTTACCTGCTAAAGTAAAATTAGAACCAGATCCTAAAGTAATATTATTTTTAAAATAAGCATCACTTACTAATGCAGCTTCACTATCAGCTTTTACTGTAAGAGCTTTTAAAGCTTTTGAAGAAGTACCAATATTACCTACTAAAGTTACTGCATTTCCATTGGCAGATTCAAGTATTATAGCACCTTGTCCATTATTAGCAGTTGTAGTGCCTTGTGTAGCTCCAAAAGCGGTATTACTATTAATTGCTCTAACCGTTGCTGTGTTATCACCATTAAACACGATCGCATTCACCGGTGAAGTACCTAGACTATCCTGAATAATAATATCCCCTAGGACATTAGCAGTAACATTAGCTGCATTGCTTATATTAGCAAAACTATAAGTACCCTTATTAAATCCAACTGTTGAAGTAGCATTTCCAAAATCGATTGTATTAATGGTAACATTTGCTGCTGGAGCAAATACTAAGTTAGCACCTTTTGTTAATAAGTTAGCAAGCCCAACATCTCCGGTCATAGTTAAAGTTTTACCAGCTGTCATACCGGTTGCATCTATACCAACTGTGCTCTGCACTGCTCCTTTGATAGTTACATCATTAGCAGATGTTAAAGCAAGCAACCCGTTAATGTTTAATTGATTCGCATAAATCCCCGTTCCAGAAAATCCTACAATACCACCTTCTAGATTAACTTGATTTAAGCTAGCTGATGATGAGCCTAAATTGGTGCTAACATTTGAGTTACCTAAAAAGTTTACGATACCCTCGCCAATACCAGCAGCATTAATCCGCGTTGCGACAGCTACACCATCAGCAATGTTAAGAGTACCTGTGCCAGTTAATGTTACAGCAGGAGTTGTTCCTGTTAATGTTAAATCTGGAGCAGTAATGGTTACATCTGAATTATTCGCAACATTCAATTGGTTTAGAGTATTAATTGAAGCATCAGATAAAACTACGCCTGTTGTAGCTGCTGTAGCAGTACCAACAGCCAACTTACCTTTATTACCGCCAGCAAATGCAACAGAATCTTTAAAATTACTTGTTGTAATTTGTGCAGTAGCAGCAAATCCACCAAAATCAATTGCTTTTAAACCACTATAAACCCCAACTTCATCGGTTACAGCAAAACTACTCACACCATTTTTACCAAGTACTATAACTGAACTATCGCCCAAAGCGTTAATTGTTACATCTCTTACCTGGCCAACAATCCCAGCAAAACCTGTTTGTGTATTTGTCAATACTTTAATATTAGTATCTTTGATGACATTCGTTCCGTTATTTGTATTATATGTTATTGTTTTTGCTGTATTTGCATTTATGACTTGATTATCTGCGAAGCCTCTTAGGGCGTCTCCATCTGCTACTTGCCCGCTAGGATTCCAGTCATTACCCGTACCATAAGATGCAGAAGACACAGTAGCTGTTCGTGGGGTAGCAAACGCTGCACTACTTACACCCAATATCAATGTAGCAGCTGAAGCAGTAGCAAGAGCTGAAGATAAAAAATTTCTTTGTTTTTTATTAATCATAAGCTTTTCCTTAATTTTGAATTATTCTTATTTTTAGAACGTAATTTTGTAAGCACTTCGCTAATCTCACAGATTCTGGAATAACTAAAGGCCTACCAAATATAACAATTATATGTGCTAGGTCTAATATATTTTACTGTTAAATACGTTCTAGCGCATGTGGTCCACTATAGACGCAAAATTTTTAAATTACAAGTACCTTATATTTTATTAACATACTATTCTTCAATTGTGCTATTTTTGGCACAGTAACTTTTGTTGATGCTCAAGGTAATTAAGGTGATTGCATTAGGTCTGCAGGGCAATAATTTACTTTCGAAATATCCGGGTTTATGACGATGAGGTTTTGTAGTGGGTTAAAATTTGGTTGCTTATATGTTAAAAGTATCAAGCGATTTATTGTCTGATAAAGCTAAGCAAATTAAGAACCGAATAGTTCAAAAAAATTATGGAATTGTGGTATGAAAGCGGATATACACCCAAAATATAAGAAATTTAAAATCATCCTCAGTGAAGATGTATTTGAGACAAATTCTGGTGGTGCGGCTAGTGAAATTCTTATGGATGTGGATTATAGAAAACATCCAGCCTGGACAAAAGAATCTGGTAATATTGTAAATCAGTCTAACAAAAATGTTAGTGATTTTAACAAAAAATTCGCTGGACTTACTTTTGGCAGAAAAGCCTAAAGTTTTAGCTGTTATAAATTTTTTTACTATAATATCTCTTATCATTTAGAAAAAATAACTCCTAAA
>DAHXMX010000110.1 GCA_027371515.1 Neisseriaceae bacterium | reverse complement strand
CTTTAATACCAGTTGCGGCAATATCATCTTTATTACCCATAGCCTTATAACCAAATCTAAAATCATTACCAATTACAATAGTATCGGTATTTAACTTTTTAATTAAAATATTTTGAATAAAATCTTGTGGAGACATTTTAGATATTGCTGATGTAAAACGTATCACTACTAACTCATCAACCAACTGTTCTTGAGCTAATAAATTAAACTTGTCTCTTAAAAAAGATAAACGCACCTTAGGTGTAGTATGATTACAAATGGCAAAGAACTCGTGAGTATGAGGCTCAAAAGTAACTAATATCCGATGTAAATTTTGAGTTAATGCAACTTGATTAGCAAGGCTAATTAAAGCCATATGCCCTAAATGCATTCCATCAAAATTACCTATTGTAACAACAGATTTTTTATGACAAAATGCATTTTTGGTTACTTGTATTCTGTGAATACTCAATTAATAAAGTACTCTTTTAATTAAATTAGTTACCTGCAGCACTTACAGAACCAGCAGAAGCGCTACTTTCAACAACATTTTCTTGTTTTGTATGTTCAATAGTAAATACTACTTTACGATCTGGGGCTGTACATGCTTTAAGCTGAGCTTGTTGAGATTTAAGTTTAATTAGCTTATTCTCAAGATTGCGCTTTTCAGTTGCTAATTTTTTATTTAATTTTTTAACTTTAAAACGTTTTTCTTTAAGCTTATTATCTACTTTATTTATCTCATCCATTTTATCGCCACCAAATTTTGCGAAACACTTTCTAGAAATAGCGATATCCTTCATCCCATAACCACTAGCAGTAATTATATCGGCAGGAGCACCAAGAGCTATAAATTCTTTTTTAACATTATTAGCTCTACCATCAGATAATTTAAAATTATAATCAGCTCTACCGATTCCATCAGTATAACCATCAATAGTAATCTTAGTTACATCACCATTTTTATTCAATTTAGTAAATAAATTATCAATTACTTGACGTCCATGGTTAGTTAAACTGGTTTGATTAAAATTAAATAAAATATCATCTACATCACTTATTCGAATAGTTTCTACAACTACAACTGGTTTTGACGATGATGAAGTTTTAACAGGCGCCTTAACTTTAGGGCCTTCACCACATTCTGCTAAACCATTATTGGGATCAAAATACGCCGTATGAAGACATGTACCATAAGAGGTACGTACTACCTCTCCATAAGAAGTATATATATAACCAGGATTCTGAGCAGCATAAACATTTGCAGTCAACCCACTAAATGCTATTAAACTTAAACACAATTTTCTCATAAATAAACCCTATAACAAGATTAAACTTGTGTAATTATACACTATTTTTTAATAATTTTTGAATAAAAACCCATTCATTTTCACTAATTCTACTAATTGATAAACGATTTCCTTTTTTTAGAACCTGTAATTTAGCAAGTTCAGGATATAAACGTAATTCCTTTATGGAAATAAATTTAGTTTTTTCAATATATTTAAAATCAACACACCACCATATTGGTTTATCAGGTTTAGCTTTTGCATCAAAATACTTGCTCTTTACATCAAATTGATGACTATCAGGATGCGCCTGACCAACAACACTAACAATACCATAAATACCAGGCTCTTTACATGATGAATGCCAAAACAACGCCAAATCACCTTCTTGCATCTCATTTAACATAAAATTACGTGCTTGATAATTACGAATTCCAAACCACTCAATCGTTTGATTAGGTAATGTTACCATATCATCAATACTTAATTCACTTGGTTCAGATTTAATTAACCAATACTTTCTCATATTGTTTTAAATGCCCAAAATTTGCTGATTAAAAATGTAACCCCAGGAGTTAAAACAGTTGGAATAATTGCATAAACAGGATTTAATAATAAAACCTTAGTAATTAATCTAACTCCTAATACATTAATACATAAACCAAATGCTCCGGTTACAAAATATTTAATAAATTCACGTCTAGAAAAACGGTGAGCCTTTTTAAACGTAAATTTAACATGTCCAAAATATGCAACAAACACACCACATAAATTTCCCAAAATCATAGCAACGGATGGAAAAATTGAAGCTCGCATTGCTATTATATAAACAGATGTTTGTACCACCCAAGCTGTACCACCTACTAATAAATAAATAAAAATCTCAATAGCATGTCGTCGATGAATTTTTCTGATTATATCTCTCATTTTTAACCTTTGTCTAATTTATTTAATAAGGGAAATCCTTTTTTATGGAATACCAATAATAAAGATATTGCAGCCGGTGTAACCCCTGATATACGTGATGCCTGTCCTAAATTTTCTGGTTGATGCAAATATAATTTTTGTACGATCTCACGTGATAAGCCACTAATTTGTGAATAATCAATATTTGGCGGGATTTTGATATCTTCTAAATAAGCAAATTTACCCACCTCTTCCTGTTGACGTTTCACATAACCTTCATACTTAATTTCAATTTCTAATTGTCTAATTACACGATAATCACTAGATTCTATTGGATTAAAATCATTTAATTTTAACAAATCATAATAACCTATATTTGGACGTTTTAAAATATCATATAGACTATATTCTCGCTCTAATTTACCACCTAAGACACTATCAGCAACATTAGTAGGTACATTATGTGGATGAATCCAAATAGTTTTTAAACGGTTTATTTCACCAGAAATCATGTCACGCTTGGTATTAAAAATACTCCATTGTTCATCACCCACAACTCCTAACTGACGCCCAATATCAGTTAAACGCAAATCTACATTATCCTCTCTTAACTGCAAACGATACTCAGCACGTGAAGTAAACATTCTATATGGTTCAGTTACTCCACGTGTAATTAAATCATCAATTAATACACCAATATATGCTTCACTACGTTTGGGACACCAAGCATCACACCCTTTCACCAATAGCGCTGCATTAATTCCAGCTAATAACCCTTGAGCTGCAGCCTCCTCATACCCAGTTGTACCATTTATTTGACCTGCAAAAAATAAATGTTTAATAACTTTAGATTCCAAACTTGATTTTAATGCAGTTGGATTAAAATAATCATATTCAATAGCATAACCAGGACGTAAAATATGTGCATTTTCTAATCCTACTATAGAATGAACTAAATCAAGTTGAACATCAAATGGTAATGAAGTAGAAATTCCATTAGGGTAATATTCATTAGTTTTCAAACCTTCCGGTTCTAAAAATATTTGATGACGCTCTTTATCGCTGAATCGATGAATCTTATCTTCAATCGATGGACAATAACGAGGGCCAACACCATCAATCATCCCAGTGAACATTGGTGAACGATCTAAATTACTACGAATAATATCATGGGTACATTGATTAGTAAATGTCATATAGCATGGAATTTGTTTAGGATGGATGTCCCTTGAACCTAAATATGAAAACACTGGACGCGGATCATCTCCTGGCTGAATCTCCAGACGACTAAAGTCAATAGTTCGTCCATCTATTCGAGGCGGAGTACCAGTTTTTAAACGGTTTATTTCACCAGAAATCATGTCACGCTTGGTATTAAAAATACTCCATTGTTCATCACCCACAA
>DAHXMX010000010.1 GCA_027371515.1 Neisseriaceae bacterium | reverse complement strand
AGGGAAGAAGGGAGCAAAGAAGTAGTTTTATTTTGACTTCATATCAATACATTTTGTTTCTATTTTGTTTGTTTACATGTTTATTTTTTGTTTTTGTTATTTGTATTTGTATTGTTAATGCTATTAATTTGGGGTAGTGGTTTAAATAAACCTTTATTTTACATGATAAATTCACTTCATGTTTATTTCCCAGATTTGATTTGGGTGATTATGAATACCATTACTTATCCGAAATTATTTATTTTACCAATTATATTATTAGTAATTACTTGGCTATATAAAAAAGAACAATTACTAAATGTAATATTGATTATTGTTTCGTATTATGTTGTTTTTTTGTTAATTAAAGTGTTTTCAGCAGAACCACGTCCGTATGCTGTTTTACCTATGGATAGTTTTTATTTAATGCAAGGTATTCAAGATATGGCTGGAGATGCTTTTCTTTCTTTCCCTTCCGGACATGCTGGGAACGCAGCTGTCTTTGTATTTACATTAAATAGATTAATATTTGATAAAAAGATTGGATTGAGATTTGTTATGTATGCCTTTTTGTTATTGGTTGCATTAGCGCGTGTATGTACTGGATGGCATTGGCCATTAGATGTAATGGCTAGCATCTTTGTTGGTTATTTGATTGTATTGATTGAATATTCAATTAATTTAAGTAGTATTAAGCGCAAAATTAATCTTTAGGAGATAATGTTTTGCATAAGCAGCTATCCAATAAATATATTTACTGGTTAATATTATTAACAATATGCGTCAATTTTATTGGCGCATTTTATCCGCTTTTACGTAACGATGATCCGGTATTATATGCAACTATAAGTAAAAATATGGTGTTATCTGGTAATTGGTTTAATTTAATGTATGACCAGAAAGACTGGTTGGATAAGCCGCATTTTCCTTTTTGGATAACTGGTATATCATTTAAAATATTTGGAATTAATTCATTCGCTTATATTTTACCTGGTTTTTTATTTCATATTATCGGTGCTATATTTACTTATTTATTATGTTTAGAACTGTTAAAAGATAAACAGATTGCTTTATTCTCAGTATTAATTTATTTAACTAGTATTCATTTATTGATTTCAAGCATTGATGTTAGAGCCGAAGCTTATCTATTGGGCGAGATTATGGGTGCTTGTTATTTTTGGTATAAGTATGATCAAACTGCTGGAATTTCATTTAAATATCTAGTTTTAGGTAGTATTTTTTCTGCATGTGCTATTATGACTAAAGGGCCTTTTGTTTTGATAACAATTGGTACGGGATTTGTCTTGATGTGGATATATCAAAAAAAATTCTATAATCTTTATAGTTTAAAATGGTTACTTGCAATCTTGTTATCGATTTGTTTTACATTTCCTGAAATTTATTCTTTATATCAACAGTTTGATTTACATCCTGAAAAAGTTGTTTTCAATAGAACTGGGGTATCTGGAATTTTATGGTTTTTTTGGGGTAGTCAATTTGGTAGATTTTTAAATAATGGCTATATTAAAGTTAATTATGTACAACAATATCATTATTTATTCTTTTTACATACTTTTTTGTGGGCATTTTTACCTTGGTCAGTATTTTTTATGTTTGCCAAAATTTTTTCAATTAAGTCGCTGCGCAAGAATTCAAATGTTAGTAACGAACAAATCTCAGTGAATATATTTTTGTTAGGTGCTTTTGTCCCAACATTTATTTTGTTTAGTTTGACTAAATTTCAATTGGATCATTATACTAATATTCTAATGCCTTTTGCTGCGATTTTATGTGCTAGATGGTATCATGTAATGTTATCTAAATGTGTTGACAGTAAAATACATTGGGTATTTTATTTACAAATAATAATTGCTACTATTTTTTTGATTTTAGCAGTTTCTTTAGCATTATATTTATTAAATAGTACTAATTTAATAATTGCGCTTTTAGCTGATGCCATCATGCTATGGGTGTTAATTTATGCTATGAGTTTTAATATTATGCATCGTGCTTTAGTGATGTCAGTTTTAGCTATAAATATGGTATTTGTTTTAATTACTCAAATTAATCAAAAATATATGTATTATGACCCAGGTTATTTAGCAGCAAAGATTGTTAATGAGCAAGCTAATTATCCTATTATTGATTATAATGTTAATTCAGTTACTTTTAATTTTTATGCTAAACAATCTTATCACAAAGTATTTAAAATTGAAGATATTAAAAAACTTACTCTACCAGTTTATATGTTAATTAAAACCAATGATATAAGTTTATTAGATGCTAATAATATTCATTATGTAGTTATTGCACAAATACGTGGTACTAGTATTAATGGATTTATTGCAAGTTTAATTAATCACGATAAATTAAAAGATTATTTAACAGAGTATAGTATTTTAGAAATTAAGTAGATGAGTAATGATGAATATGCAAAATAAAAAAGTGTATCAAAGTTTATGGTTTTGGGTTTTAGTGTTTATGTTTTTAGGTATGTTATTTGGTGTATTAGCACCAAATTATGCTAGAAATGCTAAACCAATTATTGATGGTTTTATTGCTGTAATTAAAATTTTAGTTGGTCCGATTATATTTTTAACTGTAGTAAGTGGTATTATCGGTATAGGTAGTCTTCGTCAATTAGGTAGTATTGGTCTAAAGGCATTTATCTATTTTGAAACTATATCTACTATTTCTTTAGTTGTTGGATTACTATTTGGGTACTTTTTTAATCCAGGAAGTGGCATGAATTTATCGGTAGCACAAATGGACCCATTATTAATAAAAAATTATGTTAATCATAGTAGTAGTGATGTTAATCTGGTGCATATATTATTAAATGCAATACCGCATAACATTATAGATGCATTTATTCAAGGTAACACATTACAAATATTATTTATAGCTATAGTTACTGGATTTGTAATATTTTTCTTAGGGGTTAAGGTACAAAATTATTGTTTAGCCAAAGTTAAATATTTGCAACATGTGATGTTTAAAGTCCTAAGTTATGTGATGTTATTTTCTCCAGTTGCAGCATTTGCAGCTATGTCATTTATGATTGGTCAGTTTGGCATACATGTTATTTTAAGTATGGTGACGTTAGTTTTAACAATGATTGGTGCTTGTATATTTTTTATTTTAGTGGTGCTTGGTGTAGTAGCTAAAATAGTTGGTTTTAAGATTATTGATTTTTTAAAATTAATTAAAGATGAAATTATTTTAGTATTTGCTACCTCATCTAGTGAAAGTGCTCTAGGGCCTATTATGCACAAATTAACTAAAAATGGTGTAAGTGATTCTGTTGTTGGGATTGTAGTGCCTGCTGGTTATAGTTTTAATCTTGATGGTACAAATATCTATCTTGCATTGGTAATTGCATTTTTATGCAATGCATTTAATATTCATCTTCAATTTGAAGAGTATATAATGGTGATATTAGTATTAATGGCGACTAGTAAAGGTGCTGCTGGAGTTAGTGGCTCTGGATTTATTGTCTTAGCTGGTACATTATCTGCAATGCATGGTAAAATACCTGTGGAAACTATATGTATTTTATTGGGTATTGATAAAATCATGAGTGAATTAAGAAGTGTAACTAATTTAATTGGTAATTCTGTTGCAACTGTTGCTGTTGCAAAATGGGATAAACAATTGGATATGGGTAAATTTTTAAATGTACTTAAAATGTAATTGAATATAACTATGGATTTTAATAAATTAAATTCGCACTTAAAACAATTAGATGTTGATTATTTATATCATATAGGAATAGATACAACAATGGATTTATCTATTTTTAATGATCTTGAGTATATAGTTTTTGTAACAACAGATTCAGATGCACTCTTATTTGCATCTATGTTTGCAAAAGATAATAATATATATCAATTTAAAGGTTATCCGATTTTTAAAACTGAGCGTTATCATTTATATAAAGTTGGTCCGGTACTAGCAATATCATATGGTATTGGTGCTCCATCTTTATTAATTTGTTTAAATGAAGTAGCAAAGCTTGTCTATCATATCAATAAACCAAATATTAAATTTTTAAAAATTGGTCGAGCAGATGGTATTGGTGATATAGATATTGGCGCGTTATCTTTAGTTGATAGAGCGTTAGATAGTAAATTAGACCCAGTTTTTTATTCGCTTGAATGTGGGGTTAAATATTCATATCCTACGACTTTGGACAATAGTTTATTAAATGATATTCAACAATTCGGTAAGTTAATAAATTATAAACTTGTAACCGGTAGCGCTATTGGTAGTTTTAGTGATTATGAAGAGCAAGCATGTATGGATGGTTTTTTACCTCTAGTGATTACAGCACAAGATAGAGATTTATTTTTAACTAAGGCTATTGAACATAATGTTAAAACATTAAGTACTGATGTTACTGCATTTGCTAGTTTTTGTAATGAATTAACCATTAGTGCATGTGCGCTTGATGTTGTTATTGTTAAACGTACTAATACAGATGTTTTACCATTAGTTTTGGATTTAGATAAGCAGTATATAGCGATGTCAAATGCTTGTAGTTTGGTTAGTAAATATATTGCTCATAAATTACATTTAGCTAAATAAATGGATAAATGATGATGATAATAAATAATTACATAGAATTGCAAAAACCAGATTTGTATATTTATAATCTTAATTTAACTATAACTAAAGATGTTCTAAAGTTATTTAGTGATATTAAGTGTGTAATATTACAAGGAAGTCATGAACGTACACTTAACTTAACCATTAAATTAGCTAATATATTTAATATTAATCACTCTAAAAATTTATTTGCAGGCTCCAGTTATGTTGGTTATAGAGTTGGTAATATACTCTTAGTATCCCATGGTATGGGCAATACTTCGATTGTAACATTATTACATAGTTTGAGTAAATTGTTATATTATGCTGATAGTCGTGATGCTAAGTATATTCGCGTTGGTACATCAGGTGGAATTGGTGTCCAACCAGGTAGTATAATACTTACTGATACTGCTTTTATGCCAAATCTTATACCTGGTTTTTTAGTGCCAACCGCTAAGGGCGATGTGATTTATCCTACTAAAATGAACCATGAGCTGAATCTTGATATATTACAATCACAGCCGTTTGATTTAGACTTTGAGATAATAATTGGTAATACAATAGCTGCAGATGATTTTTATCTTGGACAAGCTAGGTTTGATGGGGCTATTACTCCTAAGTTTAACCATGAAGAACGTTCTTTATATTTTAAAAAATTACAAGCAAATAATATTTATAATTTTGAAATGGAATCTACTGCCTTAGCTGGTTTTTGTAATAGAGCTAAAATAGATGTTACCATGATTGCGGTAACATTAATTGATCGTTTGCAAGGTGATCAGATTAAAGCTACAGATAATGAATTAGCCTTATATTTAGAACGATTAATGATAGTTGTTATTAATTATCTTAAATCTGTAATATGATTAACGTATAGGCAGTTTAGTATAATTTCAACAAATGAGATATATTCAATTTTACTGTGATGAGAAAGTCCAATTTGACAATTGCGATTAAATGTAACGCCGATTTCACAATCTTTGACTTGATTATAAAGATTAGATAAGCAACTTGCGTTAAGTTCTGGATTAATAAAACCTTTATCACCAGCAAATCCACAGCATTTAATACCCTCAGGTATGATTATTTCAGAGCAACATAGATATAAGATATCTAAATATTCTTGATTAAATGAATTTTTTGCTGTACTGCAATCAATATGAAGAGCTATTTTGTTATATTTTCTGTGTAGTTTTTTGCGATCAATATTTTGAATGATAAATTGATTAATATCAATTAAGTCAATACCCATATTTTGGGCAAATTCTGCACATGAACTATTATCAATAATTGCTATTTTAATATGGCTTATTGTCTTTTTTAGCTTATTTTGCATAATCTCTCTTTGTAGCTGATTTGATTTTGAATGATACATTTGACCACAGCACATATTTTGATTATCAATTAAATATTGTACATCAAATCCCATTTTTTGTAAAATTAATTTATTAGGATAATCTGTGTAGTTCTGATTAGTGCCAAATACACGGTTTGGGCATGCGGGGATTAATACGATATCGCGTGAATTTTGTTCATCATCAAATCTATGTGTTTGTATTTTGGGTAAACTCTCTAAATAAACAGGGAAAGATTTGATTTTCTGATGAATATAGTAGGTGAGATTGTGTAATGTATTGCGTCCAATAATTGATGCGGTTTTATTGGCTATTTGTACTTTCTTTTTAGCCCATTTGATTTCTTGTATATGGTTGACTTGTTTATTTTGTTTGGGTTTTTGCTCTAAAATAAATGCTCCGGTATTAATCCCAACAGGGCATACAGTTTTACACATCCCAGTAGTGGCGCAGGTATCAATCCCGTAATACTGATATTTTTTCTGCCAAATATTTTTTTTATTTACTGGTAATGTGGTTATGTACCGAGCAATAGCATTTCGTTGCCGAGGAGTAAGGCTTAGTTTACGTGATGGGCATATGGGTTCACAAAAACCGCATTCCATACATTGATTTATTTCTGAGTTAACTAGGTTAAATGATTTTAAATGTTGCATATGCAGCGTAGTATCTTTAGTTAGCTTAACATCTGGGTTTAAGATAGACTTGGGATCTAAGAGATGTTTAATTTCCCACATCAAATCCACACATTTCTGTCCCCATTCAATAATTGCAAATGGAGATATATTTCTACCGCTGCCATGCTCTGCTTTTAATGATCCATTAAATTTATTAACTACTAAATTAGTAAATTCGTGCATAAAGTTATTGTATGCCTTAAGTTCTGCTATATTACTAAAATTTGGGGTAATTACAAAGTGAATATTTCCTGATAATACATGCCCAAATATTGCTGCATTAATAAAATTAAATTTATTACATAAATTACGGATATCATAAATTAGTTCAGATAGTAATGTCATTTCAACAGCTACATCTTCAATTACTACACTAGACCCAGGTGGGCGTTGTGCCGCAATTGTTGCTAAGATACCGCTACGCGCTTTTAATAATGTACTAATAGTTTGTGGATTATTGCTAAATCCAATTTGATGAGTAATATCAAAGTTTGCAATTATGGTGGTGATTTTATTAATTTTATCTTGTAGTTGAGCCTGATTTTCTCCAGTAACTTCAATTATAATTGCAGCATAATTATCATCAGGGAGATTGATTAAATATTTTTGAATATCTTTATCATCAGCTATTGATTTTAACGAGAGATAGTCTAGTAATTCAACCGCTGAAACATCTAAATTACTAATGCTTATAGTTAATTGTATTAGTGTAGTTAATTTGGCATAAATTAAGTTTAATGATTTGTATTCATTATTAGGTACAGTATATAAAGTTACATTACTAATAAAGCATAATGTGCCTTCAGAGCCCACTAATAAATGTTCTAAAATTTTGGTGGGGTCGCTAAAATCTAAGAAAGCATTTAAACTATAGCCACTGGTATTTTTTATTGAGAATTTTTTGTGAATAAATTGAACCAGATTTTCATCAGCTATAATTTTATTTCTAATTGCTAGAATATTACTTAATATTTTTTGATTATTTAATTTAAACTCTTCTAACAAAATATTATTACTGCTATCAAATATTGAGCCATCAGCAAATATAGCGCGTATATTTTTCAAAGTTGCATAAGAGTTTGTTTTAGTATTGCAACACATTCCACTTGAATTATTTGCAATAATACCACCTATTTTTGCGGTATTAATAGAGCTAGGATCTGGTCCGATTTTAGTTTTATAAACTTTTAGATAATTATTAGCATTGGCACCAATAATCCCTGGCTCTAGTTTAATTTCATGACCATTATTGTTGATTTGATAATTTAACCAACTATCAGGATGAAGTATTACTAATACTTGATCGGTAACTGCTTGACCAGATAAGCTGGTCCCAGCAGCTCTAAAAGTTAATTTAACGTTATAGTAATTGGCAGTAGTGAGTATTTTTATTACATCAGCTTCAGATTTAACAAATAGTACCAATTGAGGAACCATACGATATAAGCTAGCATCTGTTGAATAAGCATATCTTAAAAATTCATCTTCAATAATCTGCTTAATTGGGATTATTTGTTTTATTTGAGTTAAAAAATTCTGAAACATGCATGCAAAATTATCATTCAAAATTATTTGCCCAACTTTGGTCAATTATGTCACCGGAAATATTTTTTAATCTAGTTTGTGTTGTACCGGTTGTATTAGTTATATACATTGAATTATTACTAGAAAATAAAATCAATTTGTCATTAGGCGAGAATGTTGGTGCCATATCAAGACTAGTGTTTTGACTAACTGGATATGCTGATTTAGTACCTAAATCCATTACATAAGTTTTTAACACTCCAGAATTACGATTAATAAATGTAATTTTGCTTAGATCGTGTGACAAACGGGCAGTTGTATTATAGTTGCCAAGTTGTTGGGTAATGCGTACAGGTGTTGAACCTTTCATGTCAGTCATGAAGATTTGTGGTCCTCCATCATGATTAGAAGTAAATACAATACTGCCGTTTTTGCCTATATTAGCTTCGGTATCTATAGTACCAAAATTAATTAGCTTATTTGCAGTAGGAGAATTTGGTTTATTAGATACTAGATATATATGAGAGCCATAATCTTTACTTAATGTTACAGCTAATTTACTATTATCTGCTAACGAAAATGCAGGTGATGAATTAGAACCATTAAAATTAGCAATTTTATAACGATTAACTTTATATACATCTTGTACATATACTACAGGTTTATTGGTTTCAAATGACGCATATGCTATTTGGTCACCTGTTTTATTCCATGTCACTGATATAATAGGAGAGTTTGTGGTTAACATTACTTTTTGGTTATAACCATCGTAGTCAGATATTATTAATTCATATTTTGATTTGTCACGGATAATAAATGCTATTTTTGAAGTAAAAATGCCATTAATATTAGTAAAATTTTTATAAGCTAAATTACTTAATTGATGTGCTGAATGTCTGATATCGTTATTATCAATATTTATACTACCAGTAATAGTTTTTTTACTAGTTGTAGTTTGAATATTAGGGGTAATGGTATAGTTTAATTTGTTGTTATCAATTGATCCAGTAATAATGCACTGAATACTACTTTCTACATCAGATGCGCTATTATATTGTTTTACACTAAACTCTCCGGTTATCATTAAGTCATTCATTACGGTGTTTGTTATATTGTTATTATTGCTTAAATCATTATTAAATGTTACTACAGCAACTGTAGGTAGACCTGCTTGATTACCTCCAATAATTTGAATGTTCTGGTCAGCTAATGCGCCATTACAATTTATTGCAATAAAAATTGTGAGACAAATTTTTTGTAAAGTTTTCATGTTGTTACTCCGGTTTAAAAGTTAATTTAATAATTCGATAATCAGCAAATTTAGCACCATCAGGTAGTGGAGGGAATACAGCTGCACGCTCAATTGCCTGTTGGATATTTAAATCATATTGATCGTTACCGCTTGGTTTTATAATTTTAATTGTTTGAATTTTCATATTTGGGAATAAAGTAACTTGTACGACAGCTTTTACTTTAGGATCAAGATTATTTGGATTAATAATAAATGGGCGTACTTTAGCAATAACTAAGTCTGCATAGTTGGCTTTCAGATTATTGGTATCTGATGTACCTAAATTAGTTCCTCCAGTAGCTGCACCTTTGCTTTTACCTACTGCTTCTGTAGGTAGGTTATTTAATAAATCGTCAATTGGATTGAGATCGGTTGTAGTTTTATTATTAGTTTTATTGATTTTATTGGATTTAGTTGTTGTTGCTGTTTTAGGATTGGCTATAGCTACCGGTGGAGATGGTGGTATACTCTCGGTTTTATTTTGTTGCGCAAGTTTATTTTCAACGGTTTTTTTGTCTTCTTTAGATTTTAAGTTGACATCAGCAGGTTGATTTTGAATATGATTTTGTTCTTGCAATTGTTGTAATTTAACAATTTTGCTCATTTGTGGTATTTGATTAGAAGATACCAAACTTACCTCCATACCATCGGATCTGGATGGAACTATGATATCGCCACTTTTTAGATTGAGCGCAATTAATATTATTAACAGATGAAGTACCAATGATGTTATGGTACTACGATTAAATTTCATTATTACTTTTCTTTAACTACTAATGCTACTTTTTTAATCCCAATTGCATAAAGTTTATCGACTACACTAATTACGTTATCGTATTTTATTTCTTTATCAGCAGAAATTACAACCGGAGTTTCGCCAGTTGCCATTTTTTTAGCTTTCGTAACTAGGTCGTCGATATTGGTTACTTGAGTTGTAATATTATTTTGTACAACCGAATAATGACCATCTTTAGTGATATTGATTTCAATTGGTTGCGTAGTAACTTGTGCAGCTTTACCTACACTTGGTAAATTAATTATACCGGGTGTAAACATTGGGGCTGTAACCATAAATATAATAAGTAATACTAACATTACATCAATATATGGAACTACATTCATTTGATTTACTAAACTATTTGTCCTATTTCTTCGTTTCATGTTATTGTTTCTTTCGTGCGATTGTTAAACCATCTGCAATTGTTAAAATAGTTATATCAACTCGTTTATCATTATATATATAATTATTAAATTCTTTGATCGCTGTTACAAATTTTTTAGGATTAAGCTCTAATACACGTCCGCTTGATAATACATTGTCAATTAAGATAATACCATGTGGTTTGGTTAATTTTAGACAATATTCATAGTATGATTTATAATTGGTTTTATCAGCATCAATAAATGCAATATCAAACGTGCCAACGTGTTCTGAATTTATTAGCTTTTCCAGTGAATTTATAGCATTATCCACAAAAGTTGTTATATTATGATAAACATTAGCTTTTGACCAGTATGACTTAGCAATCTCAAGATACTGTGGATTATTATCTAGGGCAATTATTTGTGCATTGTCGCCCATTGCTTGCGCCATTACTAGAGTGCTATAACCTGTAAATACTCCAATTTCAAGGTATTTTTTAGCATTTATTATCTTTGCTAATAATGCCATAAACTGCCCTTGTTCAGGAGCAATCTGCATGTGTGCATTGGCTAAATTGCTGTTATATTCACGTAGTTCTTTTAAAACCGGATGTTCAGATAAGCTATTTTGAATAGCATAATCTAATAGTTCATCCGTGATAATGGTTTTACTTGGCATTTTGTTCTGTAGAGTAGTCAAAGTAAGCATAACCGTGTCTAGGTGCACTATTTTGCAAATATAGTTCTTGTTCTGCCTGGTCAATCGCCTCACGATCCCACCAAGTACTGCGTAGTTGTTTTTGTTTTTCAATTAATTCAGGATTTTTTTTGAATAATTGATTAATAAATTGATCTAATTCAGATACATAATTAGTGTTTTTAGCCATTATTTATTTCCTTTGAAAATTAATAAACCTTTTCTTTAACCTACATTAGCTACATAACCTACATAATTATACCACCACCAAGACATAAATGCTGGTCATAAATCACTACCGATTGTCCCGGAGTAATAGCCCATTGTGGTGTTTCAAATTGTAAATGAATTTTATCTGCACTAAGATAAGTGAGAATACATTTCGCATCTTGCATACGATAACGCGTTTTGGCTGTGTAATAACCTTCTTTAGGTTTGTTATTTTGCCCAAAAGTTAGTTGATTAGCGATAACTTCGGTATTGAGTAATAGTGGATGATTATGCCCTTGTACTACAATTAATTCATTAGTTGCTAAATTTTTCTGCGCTACAAACCATGGTTCACCTTGACCACCGATACCTAATCCTTTACGTTGTCCTATCGTATAATACATAAGCCCAATATGACGGCCTATCACTTTACCATCAGGCGTAATTATATTACCTTCGGTTATTGGCATATATTGTTGCAAAAATTCACGAAATGGTCTTTCACCAATAAAGCATATTCCAGTACTATCTTTTTTAAGAGCGTTGGTTAATCCAATTTTACTAGCAAGTTGCCTTACTTCAGGTTTTGTCATTGTAGCTAGTGGGAAAATGCTTTTAGATATTTGATATTGATTTAATCGATATAAAAAATAACTTTGGTCTTTATTGTTATCAATTGCACGCGCTAAACATTCACCATTATTAGTTATCACTTTATTTACATAATGACCAGTAGCAATATAATCAGCCTTTTGAGTAATAGCATAATCTAAAAAAGCCTTAAATTTAATCTCGGAGTTACAAAACACATCTGGGTTTGGAGTGCGACCATTTTGATATTCAGTTAAAAAGTGTTGGAATACCCGCTCTTTATACTCATGTGCAAAATTAACAATATCAATATCAATGCCAATCGTATCTGCAATTGCAATTGCATCCATGCTATCTTGTTTTATAGTACAAAACTCACTATCTTTATCATCCTCCCAGTTTTGCATAAATACACCATGTACATCATAACCTTGTTGTTTTAATAAATATGCGCTAACTGATGAATCAACTCCACCAGATAGCCCAACAATTATTTTGGTAGTTTTGGTCATTTATTACTTAAATCCTTATATTCAGCAATTATTGATAAATCGTAGGCATTGCCTTTTTCGTAATCATCGATACATTTAAGTACTAACTCACTGCGTAATGGTTTTGTTTTAATTTGTTCCAAGGTATACCATTTGGCTTCAATAACCCCATCATCATTATATCTTGGCATAGGGTGCTTAATGTTACCTGAATAAGTACCCTTAAAGCAGAATCTTAAATATGTATGATGTTCTTTTAATTTGTACATATATATACCTACTAAATGAGTAGGTATAAAATCAAAGCCACATTCTTCTTTGGTTTCGCGTATTACTGCATCTATAATACTTTCTTGATCTTCAACATGACCAGCTGGTTGATTAAGTTTATATCCGGTATCAGTATTATCAACTACCATTAGATAATGGTCATTTGATTTAATTATCGCTGCTACAGTTATATGAAATGTATTTTGCATAATAATCTTTATAATCTTTATAATCGAGTTATATTAGTTATGTTGTTTTTTCGCTATGAATTTAGTTATAAATGGCGGTGTTGATACCAATACATTACGCATATATGTTAAAAAATAAAATAAGCACATTAAACTAGTAATACAAAAACTAGTGGGTAAATTAAATTCATAAGAAATAATTAACGATGCAATAATGGCAATATTTGCAGATAATACACTTACTAGCATTGATTTATAGAAACCGTCGCATAGTTGGGCAGCTATAGCCCCAGGGGTTACTAATAGGGCAAATACTAACATGGTGCCAACTATTTGGCACGCCATTGAAATAGTGAGAGCTAAAATGATAAAAAACACTATGGATAAAAAACGAATTGGAATGTTTTTAGACTCTGCAATTATTGGGTCGATAGATGCAAATAGTAATGGACGGGCGATAACTAAAAAACATCCTATGATAATAGCACAAATAATTAATAAGATATGAATTTGCTCCTGCGTAACAGCTAATATATTACCAAATAAGATACTCATTACTCCGCCTGCTGAATGATTTTGAAAGAGGAATAAAAAATATACACCAAGCCCTAGAAAAAAAGTAAGAACAATACCTATTGTCATGTCATTTTTTTTGATTTTATCACCCATTAAGCCCATAGCAATACCAGCAATTATATTAACGATTAATTGTCCAGTCATAGCTGATAAACCAATTAAAACACCTCCAGCTGCACCCGTAATACTAATATGACTTATAGCATGTGCAGCAAATGCTGTGCGACGAATAATAACAAATACACTAACTAGTCCACAAATACTACCGATTAAAATACCGGCAATGAGTGCATTTTGCATAACATCATATGCCCACATATACAGCCTCTTTGATACATGGTAACTCTTCACAGTAGTGTACTTTATTTTTTTTGAAATGAATAAATCCATCTAAGTGCATAGCTATTTCGTGCATGTCGTGTGATATAATAAGCAGAGTTAATTTCTGTTGTTTATGAATTTCTTGTAATGCTTCAACAAAATGTTGTTTGGCATTAGGGTCAAGATCAGCCAATGGTTCATCTAAAAGCAATATACTAGGATTATTAATCAGTGCTTGAGCTAAGTAGATACGTTTTTTTTGCCCACCTGATAGAGTACAAAATGGTTGATGCATATAATTAATTGCACCAACTAGTTCTAATAACTCAAGAGATTTTTGTTTTAAGCTTTTATGAATAAATGGTATTCCAAAATTCCACCCGTTATAACTTAATGTTATTAATGTATAACCACTGAATTTGTCATTTACATTAATATCTCTTTCCTGTGGTATATACGATATTAATTTATTTGATTTAGCTAAGTCTAATTTATCAATGGTGATGTTACCGTTTAATGGCTTTAAATCGCCTATGATAGTTTTAAAAAACGTAGATTTACCCACTCCATTTTCACCAATAATTCCAAGCCATTTATTTTTTTCTATAGTTAAATTAAATGGCTCATTAATTGGTTTGCTATAACCAATCTGTAAATTATTACATTCAATCATTGGTTGGCTTTAGCTAAAGCTTTATCTGTAGCTTTTAAGCTTGATAAAAACCATTGTTTAATAGTTGTATTTTTTGGCATTGTTTCAGTTACACCTACTATTGGGATTTTATTCTTTTTTGCAACAGTTAAAATTTGTTTTGATTTATTTTCTGCTGTTTGTGAATTATAGAATATAACTTTAACTTTATGATTATTAATAAGCTCCAGATAATCAGCAAACATTTTTGGCGATGGTTCGGTATCATTCATTATTTTCCATTGTACATCCATACCTAGCATATTAAGCCCAAGAGCTTCCGCCATATAACCATATACTGGTTCAGTTGCAGTTACTTTAGTTCCTTTATATTTTTTCTTCATAGCGCTAATAGTATCATTTACTACCTGTTGATTATCTAGAAATGTTTTTAAATTTTGCTTAAATAGATTAGCAGATGCTGGGTCTATTTTGCTAAATATAGTTGCTAATTTTTTAGCTAAAATCTCCATGGTACCTGGATTATACCAAATATGTGGATTTGCACCGTCATTAATAAGAGTTAATTCACCTACGTTAATAATTTGTGCTGTTTTAAGATTTGATGATTTAATTAATTGTGTCATCCAAGGGTCATAACCAACCCCGTTGTATATAATGACCTGAGCATTATTTATTGTTTTATTTAGTTTTGGCGATGTGGTAAATAAATGAGGATCGACATTTGGATTGGCCAATATATTAGTTACATTTACTTTTTTGCCACCAATCTCTTTTGCTAATTCACCATAAAAATTTTCTGCTGCAACTACATTGATTGAAGTAGCATAAGTTAGAGCGTAACTGGTGCTAAGTATCAAGAATATAGTTATTTTAGTAATTAATTTTTTCATTGTGTTATTACCTTAAAATGATTTACATATTATAAATATAAAAAAATTATTCGAAAGCTCGTTATTATATCATATTTTGTTGTTTTTTGTGTTTTGAGTTATTTAAATTTTAGTTGAAATATATAAAAATGCGTAAAATTATTAACGTAGGTGAATTAACTCTTATTA
>DAHXMX010000109.1 GCA_027371515.1 Neisseriaceae bacterium | reverse complement strand
ACCTATACCATTATCACTAATAGTAATAGTTTTTTTGTCCTTATCAAAGCTTAATTCAATAAACAGCTCCTCACCTTTATTAAGTTTAGGATTTTTGATCTGCTCAAATCTTAATTTATCAATAGCATCTGATGCATTAGATACTAACTCTCTTAAAAAAATCTCTTTATTTGAATAAAGCGAATGAATCATTAATTGCAAAAGTTGATTAACTTCAGTTTGAAAATGCATAGTTTGTTTACTCATATTGTCTCCTAAAATATACTAAATTGTTAAGCATTTATAATAAGGTTTAAAAAATAAATTTCAAGAGTTAACTAAAATTTAATTATTTTGTCACTATTTATTTGACAATTTACGCGCCCAACTTTGACTATTATTCTTACATAGGTAGATTTTTATGATACAATAGCCGTCATTTTGAAATAAGAATAAATTATATGTGGCTAACTAGAGTTTCAATTAACAATCCATATTTTGCAACTGTCATAATGCTTGCACTGTTGTTATTAGGTATCGTATCTTATAACTCAATTAGTGTTGAAGAGTTCCCAAATGTTAAATTTCCAGTTGTTGTGGTCACTACCAATTACAAAGGAGCCTCACCTGAGGTTATTGAAACAGATGTATCTCGCCCAATCGAAGAGGCGCTTAATACCTTAAATGGAATTAAAACTATTCGTTCTTATTCGTTTGAAGGTCAGTCTGTAATTGTTGCTGAATTCAACTTAAATGTAGATCCAGAGCAGGCGATAAATGATGCGCGCGACAAGGTATCAGGAGTAAGCAGCTCATTTCGTAAAGAAATTGATAAGCCTGTAGTTTCTAAAGTTAATATACGTGATAATCCCGTTATGTCTTTAGCCTTTTCATCAAACTCTATGTCACTTCGTGATATTACGGATTGGGTTAATCGTGTTGCTAAAAAACGCATTCAAACTATTGCCGGTGTAGGTGAAGTAAAGATTATTGGCGGTGTTGATAGACAAATCAGAATTAATATAGAGCCTTATAAGCTTCAATCATTAGGACTGTCTATTACTGATATAAACACTGCAATTCAAAAGGCTAATGATGACTTTCCTGCTGGAAATGTTAAAACAAAGAATAAAGATATTAGCGTGCGTTTAAATGGCAAATTAACTACTCCTCGCCAATTTGAGGATATTGTTGTAGCATATCGCGATAAAGTACCCATCAAGCTTTCTGCTATAGCTATTATTGAAGATAGTCAAGATACATATAATAGCTTAACATTAGTTAATAATAAACGAGCCGTAGGTTTAGATATACGTCAAGCAGAAAATGCAAATTTAGTAGAATTATCTAAAGATGTATACCAAAAAATTAAAGATTTAAACAAAATCAAACCAGCAGATATCAATATAAGCGTTACATTTGATCAAAGCACATCAATTAAAGCATCACTAAATAACGTAAAAGACACTTTAATAGAAGGTGCTCTACTTACAATTTTTATTGTATTTATATTTTTAAAATCATGGCGTTCTACTGTAATTACTGGACTAACACTGCCAATTGCATTGTTAGGTACTATTTTTGCAATTCGTTCACTTGGATTTACTTTAAATATGATGTCATTACTAGCTCTATCTTTATCAGTTGGATTATTAATTGATGATGCAATTGTAGTTCGTGAAAATATTGTAAGACATTTACATATGGGTAAAGACCACTATCTGGCATCGCTAGATGGAACCAATGAAATAGGTCTAGCAGTTTTATCAACCACATTAACTATTATTGCAGTGTTTCTACCGGTTGGATTAATGAATGGAATTATTGGTAAATTTTTCTTTCAATTTGGAATTACGGTTACAGTTGCAGTACTCATATCTTTAATGGTCAGTTTTTCACTAGATCCTATGTTATCTAGTATTTGGCACGAACCAGCAGACGGAGGTTGGCTTAAAAAATCATTGCTCGGTAAATTATTAGATAAATTTGAAAAGTTATTTGATAATTTAGCTATTTATTATGAAAGATTAATTAGATTATCATTAGAATATAAAAAAACCACAATGTTATTAACATTAGCTGTACTAATTGGTAGCTTTATGTTATTACCATTAATTGGTGGTGAGTTTATACCCAAAGAAGACAAAGGTAAATTTATCGTTAATTTTAAAACGGTAACAGGTTCCAATGTAGATTATACTGAGAATAAAATTTTACAAGTTGATTCTTTAATGCGCAAAAACATGCCTGAAATTGTAAGCATTATAGGTGGAGTAAATAAAAATTTTGGTGATGGAACAAATAACGCAAGTTTAACCGTAGATATTGGTGACAAAACTAAGCGTAACCGCAGTCAAGAAGAGTTAATTCAATATGCACGCCAATTGTTGTCGCATGTTGCGGGTATTGAATTACAAAGTGTTATGCCAATCGGTGGACCAGGTGGTGATCAAAAGCCAATCAATGTAGATATAAAAGGTGATGATATGATGATTTTAAAATCAATATCTGATGAGCTTACGTCAAAAATATCGCAAATACCAAATACGGCAGATATTGAAAATAGTTACCAACAGTCTAATCCAGCAGTTAATGTTAAAGTAGATCGAGAGATTGCTAGTGATTTAGGGATTAATTTAGCTGATGTAGGTAATACCTTATCAACTCTTTTCGCTGGAAATAAAATAACTACTTGGGAAGATCCCAAAAATGGTCAAAATTATGATGTAGTAATACAGGTACCGGATCAAGTCCGTAGCCAAGATGTACTTAATTTATTAAAAATACCTACTAATACAATTAATAACGGGGTGCCACAAATGGTACAATTAAGTGAAATAGCGACTACTAAAGCAGGCTTTGCACCTCGTGAGTTAGATCATATTGATTTACAACGTAAAATAACTATTACAGGTAATATTAATGGCAATGATAATCAAGCAGTTTTTACTAAAATTCAAACACTCTTAAATAATTATCAATTACCGGATGGTTATGAAATTGTCCAAAGTGGAGACAGTAAGGACATGATGGAATCATTAGGCTATGCTGTATCCGCTTTATTGATTGGAGTTGCTTTTATTTACATGATTTTAACTGCACAATTTAGAAGTTTTATATTGCCTTTGGTAATTATGGTTGCATTACCTTTATCTTTTATTGGTGTATTTATTGCTTTATTATTATTTCATAGCACCTTAAACATGTTCTCAATAATAGGTATTATCATGTTAATGGGTTTAGCAACCAAAAATGGTATTTTATTGGTTGACTTTATACAACAAGAGCTAAAGCGTGGTGTTGTGCTAACTGAAGCTCTTGTAAATGCTGGAAAAATTCGCTTAAGACCAATCATGATGACCAGTTGTGCCATGATATTTGGTATGCTCCCACTGGTATTTGCTAATGGCATTGGATCTGAAATTAGAAAACCAATGGCATATGCTATAATTGGTGGTATGACAACTTCTACTATTCTAACACTAGTAATTATTCCGGTTATTTTTGTTTATATATCTAGATTATCTAATCTATTTAGGAAAAATTAAAATATGATTAATTTAATTAAATTACATAAGAAAAAAATATTATTAATTACGATAATTATATTATTAGTTTTTTT
>DAHXMX010000108.1 GCA_027371515.1 Neisseriaceae bacterium | reverse complement strand
TTTTATTTGTCAAATATAATTTATAAAAAAATATCTTAATTTAAATTATAATAACTAATTCAAATGGATATATGATGCGTTTTTTTAATTTATCTAACTACAAAGATCCTGTTTATCGCAATATTTTATTATTTTGTTTATGCTCATTTACTGCAATAGGTGATGTATTATTACCACTTCTTAACTACCAACTACTTGAATTACCTAATATTAATCAAAACTATATCAATTACACTACATTAATTAATATTATTCCAATACTGCCATTTATATTTTCAATTATTTTAGGTATAGTCGCTAATTATTTTAATTATTCTAACCTATTAAAAATATCAAGCATATTATTAATACTAATATTTATAATTTTAGTTAGTATAACAAATAACTTAATGATAATAATTTTTGCTACTTTATTTGCTAGTTTAATTTTTAGAATTATTTATTTAGCTTTAGATAGTCAGATAGCTAATATTTTACTTAGTAAAATTCACGATTTCCAATCTGATCTATTTATACTAAGTTCAATAATTGGAATTATATGTTATAAACTATCAGCAACTATATATAGTATTTTTAATAATACCGGATTAATAACTTTATTTATCATACTATCAATCTGGTCGCTATATTTTGCCAGCTCAATTCCAGCAATCACACCCCAACAAAATAAAAAACTTGCGCAAGACAAACTTGTTTTAAATAAAGTTATAAAAAAAAATAAATTAATCCAATTTCTAGCTCTAGTATTAATTTTTAGTTTTATCTCAGGATGTTATAACAACTATATTATGCTAATTTTAAAAAAACAACAAGTAACACCAATCGCATTTGCTAATATCAATTCTATTTCAATGTTTATCGGATTAATTTTTGCATTAATACCAAAACGTATCTATACCACAGAACAACTATATAAAATACTATTAATATCATTATATACAATACCGACTGTCATAATATTAATTCAAATTAATATTCATAATTTAAATATATACTATATTAGCATTAATACACTCAGTAGCCTAAATTACATTATAACTAATATAATTATTTTTAGATTAGTTGGCAACGATATACAACTTAAAACCAATGTACCTATATTTTTAGGATTATGGTCAACTATAATCTGTATAGACGGAGCATTTAGTCAAATAATTAGCAATATTAGCCTTAAATATTTAATTAATTATCATTATTTATTTGCTTATATATTAGCATTTATCTTATTTATTAATACTTTATATATGCACAGAAAACCACCCACAACTTAGCTAAATCTTGAAATGATAGCTTATATAATGAGTGTGGTTTGCCATACAGATTTCAGCTACAGCAAGCACAATAAATTCACTATTGAAATGCAGTACAGTTATATAAGGCTCCTGTAGTTGAACTAATAGCACATATACCTACCGTATTATTATTTTGATTTGCTACATAGGCAAATGTATTAGATGGATTCAATGACATCAATTGTAGTTGATCAAAGAAAGAGCCACCAATATTAATACAACTGCTAAAATTACTAATCGTACCGGTACTTTGATTAACTGGACATGCTGAAGCTTGGTTATTACCATTAGCTACAACGTATACAAAAGTGCCGGTATTATTTATTGCAATACCAACTGGATAATAAAAACCAGAACCAGCAACACCACAGTTAGTTAATGCTCCCGTCGTACTGTTTATATCACATTTATAAACAGCACCAGCACCATTAGCTGTAAAATAGACAACTGTTTGAGTTGGATTTAATACAATACCAGCTGGTACATCAAATTGGGAAGAGCCAAAAACACAAGTACCAATTACTCCAGTCGTACTCTCAATAGGACATTGACCAATCTCATTATAGTTATAAAGCCCGCTTGATCCTAAACTTGTAACATAGGCAAATGTACCAGCTTGATTGATCGTGATATCAACCAGATGATTTGGAGCAGCTATTGAGTAGTCAAAGCAATTAGTTAATTCACCATTAGTTTGATTTACAGAACATTGATAAACATTACCACCAATATCTACATTATAACTATATGCACCGTTAGGACTGAATGTAATACCAGTTGGAGTTGGTAATGATTCTACAATTCCAGTATAATGACAGTTACTAAGTGCACCAGTGGTTTGATTTGCAGAACATACTATTATGGTATTATTATTGATATTTGTAATATAAGCAAAGGTGCCAGTTGGATTGAATGCAATATCATATGGTCCAGCAAACGTTTGATTAACTGTAATCGATTCTGAAACAGATGTTGCATAAACATTAGATGCCGTTATAGTAACAGGAGTAGCGCTACCAGAATTAGCTGTCACAGTTAAAGAACAAGGAGTTGCAACACCTCCAGATATCGCTATTGAACAAGATGATTCCACACTTACTGCAGATTCATTACTTGATGTAATAGTAACTGGTATACTAGTAGTACCATCAACAGGAACTGGAGAAATCGACAAACCAATCGCAGAAGAAGACGGTGAGCCACCTCCTGCAAATATAATAGATTCAGATAAAGATGTAACAATTAAAGCAGGTTCAGTAACCGTGAATGGAATTAGCTGCGGAGCTAATAATGTATTGCTTTCATCTGTTATACTAATAGCATAGCCTGATTGAGCTACTGTTGCTAATCCAATAGTTACCGTAGTAGAACAAGAACCATTAGCCGCAACAACACATGACTCCACACTATAAGTTATTGTGCTCTCGGTATATTGATTCGCAAACTTAACTATATCAGTACCACCATTTACAGATGTTGCTGTAATAGTAAATTTCTGCCCTGCTGCAATAATCCCACTCACTGGCAGTGTACTACTAATAGCAATCCCAGACTCAGCTATTACTTGAATTTGGTTAGATGTTACACCACTATAATCAGGTGAAGTGGCAGCTACTGTAGCATAACCTAAACTTTCCGCAGTTACTACTACTGTACATGGTGATGTTACAACACCATTTGAAATGGTAATATTACAAGAAGACGGATTTACACTCACAATATTAGATTCATTAGACACAACAGTTAATGGTATCGTTGTTGCACCGATAGGAATCTGGGATGATTCAATAGAAAATACCACTGTGGTTGATTCTGCAGGTAAGTCTGATGCATAAGATAGCATAGGAGATGGTTGTTGAGTAATTGCTAATTGAGGTGCAGTTACTGCAAATATAATACTTTCAGGTGAAAAAATAGTAAATTGTGTTCCACTAAAAATAGTAGTATATGCAGTAGCTTCTGGAGTACCTAAACCAACTGTTACTGTAGTACTACATGGATTACCTGCTGAAACTAAGCATGACTCTGGACTATAAGTAATGCTAGATGGCGTCCCTGATGCATTAGCAAAATTTACTGTATCAGTAGTACCGTTAACTGATGTAGCTGTTAAAGTAAATGTCTGACCAGCAATAACACTAGTAGGAGCACCACTTATACTAATTTGCGGAATCAAACCAATAACCGTATAACTAACACTAGGCGGTGATACTTGCGTACCGCCACTAGTAGTTATATTAGTTGTATAGGTCCCAGATTCAGTTATATTGCCAACTGTTACCGTAGTACTACATGTGCCGCCAACTGAAAC
>DAHXMX010000107.1 GCA_027371515.1 Neisseriaceae bacterium | reverse complement strand
AAAGAAATGAGCGCCAATAGATCATCGCAAACAGTTAAGTGTATATTGATGCAAATTTAGGAGATAAAAATGCTAAAAGTAGGTTATATTGGTTGGCGTGGAATGGTTGGCTCGGTTTTAATGAATCGTATGCAACAAGAAAATGATTTTGCAAAAATTGAACCATATTTTTTCTCAACGTCAAATGTTGGAGGTGACGCACCCAATATTGGTCGTCCTATACCAAAACTATTAGATGCTTATGATATTAATATTTTAAAAGATCTTGATTGTATTGTTACCACTCAAGGTAGTGAATATACCGAAGAAGTATTACCTAAATTACAAGCTGCTGGTTATACTGGATATTGGGTGGATGCAAGTTCATCGCTTAGAATGAACGATAATTCGATTATTATTCTTGATCCAATTAATCGTCATGTGATTAATAAAGGGTTGGAAAATGGAATTAAAATCTATTCAGGTGGGAATTGTACTGTTAGTCTTATGTTACTTGCTCTTGGTGGTTTATTTGAACGTGATTTAATTGAGTGGGTAGATAGTATGACTTATCAAGCAGCTTCAGGTGCTGGCGCAAATAATATGCGTGAACTATTAATTCAAAGTGGTTATATATATAATGATGTTAAGATGTTATTAGATACTCCTAATTGCAATATTTTAGATATAGATGCAAAAGTTGCTGATATTTTAAAATCAAATCAATTACCAATGAATTATTTTGGTGCACCGTTAGCTGGTAATGTATTACCTTGGATTGATAAAGGTCTAGATAATGGTCAAACTAAAGAAGAATGGAAAGGTAGCGCTGAAACCAATAAGATATTAGGTTATAAACCAGATACTATTTTGATTGATGGTTTGTGTGTACGTGTTGGTAGTATGCGTTGTCATTCACAAGCATTAACTATTAAACTTAAAGATGATAAATTATCAATTGAACAAATTCAAGAATTAATTTGTAAGCATAATCAATGGGTAAGGTTTGTTGATAATAATAAGCAAGATACATTAAAGTATTTAACTCCAGCTGCAGTGAGTGGAACTTTAAATATCGCAGTTGGTAGAATGCGCAAATTAAAATTTGGCAATAATTATTTAGCTTTATTTACGGTAGGTGATCAGTTGTTGTGGGGTGCTGCTGAACCATTGCGTCGTATGGTGAATATTATTAATGAATATCATAAATAAAAAATATAATATTGCTATGGTTGTTGAGTATGATGGTAGCAATTTTTATGGATTTCAAAAGCAATTAGGAAATATACGTACGGTTCAAGGTGAAATTCAAAAATCGCTACAGATGTTCTGTGGTGAATTAATCGAGGTTGTTATTTCGGGTCGTACTGATGCAGGGGTACATGCCTTATATCAAGTTATTAATTTTAAAACAGATTTATCTCGCCCAGCAAAAGGTTGGATGATGGGCTGTAATTCTTTTTTACCTAAAGATATTGTAATTCGTGATTGTGCAATAGTTGATGATGATTTTTATGCGCGCTTTGCAATTAATCGTACATATCATTATTATTTGTATATTGATCGTATTCGACCTGGATTATTCAATGGCAAGGTTGGATGGTTTTATGCTGAATTAGATATTGCTCTAATGCAAGAAGCTCTCAATTATTTAATTGGTACACATGATTTTAGTAGCTTTAGAGCATCAGGTTGTCAATCAAATAGTTCTATCCGTACTATGTATAAGGTGTGTATTGAACAGAAAGGGAAAATGATTCGTTTTGAGCTTTGTGCAAATGCATTTTTGTATCATATGGTTAGAAATATTATTGGTGCTTTAGTTTATGTTGGTAAAGGTGCTCTTAGCTTAAATAATTTTAAAGAGATCGTGGATTCTAAAACTCGTAAATATGCACCACCAACATTTATGCCTGATGGGTTATATTTGGTTGATGTACAATATTCAAAAAAGTATTTTGAATATAAAATATCAGATTGGTTGTTTCAATGAAATTCAGTATAATTAATATTGCTAATAAAATGCCTAAATATATAAGTGATGGTTGTAATGAATTTATAAAACGTATAAACAATGGTAAGTATAATTGTCAGATAATTGAAATTAAAGCTGATAAAAACTCAAATAAATCAGCAGAGATTAATATGTTAAATGAGGCTCTTAAAATTCGTGAGCGAATTCCTAAAAATAGTTTTATTATTGTGTTAGATGAACGTGGTAAGATTTTTACTAGTCAGCAATTTGCAACTGAAATTAATCAAATTATGCAAATATATTCACATATTACATTTATTATCGGTGGAGCAGATGGAGTTCATTCAAGTTTAAAAGCTCAAGCAGCTCTTGTGATGCAGTTATCAAGTTTTACTTTTCCACATGGGTTAGTTAGAGTTATCATATTAGAACAACTTTATCGTGCAATAACAATTTTAGATAATCATCCGTACCATCGTGATTAAATTGTATTTAAATACTCAATTAATTAAACGACTTGATTTGGTTAGAATGTTAAAGCAGTTTAATTATAGTATTCAATGTGTGACTAATATTTCAGTAGATGAGATGTTTTATTTAGAACTTAATGACAATGATCTTATTATTCATCATTGTAAGATTGGTAGTATTGGTATTAATGATATTTATAAATCAATTGGCATTCGTTATCAAAAAGCTCCACATGAATTAATAGTACAATTAATTAAGCCTAAAAAAACTTTAGATAAGTTACTTATTTGGGATCTAACTGGTGGTTTAGGGCAAGATAGTACATTAATTAGTAGTCTTGGTTATGACGTAATCTTGGTAGAACAAAATATAGTGCTTGTAACTATTATGTACTATGCTAGTTTAGTAGGTTTGATACCATCTAATGTTACCGTAATTTGGGCAAATAGTATCGATTATTTAAAAAAATCAAAGGTAAGGCCTGATATTATATATTTAGATCCAATGTTTAAAGATACTAAAAGTGCTAAATCTAAAAAAAATATGCAATTAATTCAAAATTTGGTAGATAGAGATGTATTTGATGATAAGTTATTATTTGTACTTAGTATGAATATAGCTTTAGATAAAGTGATTGTCAAGAGAGATAATAAACAAAAAACAATCCATGAATTATATAATGTTAGTTATCAGAAGTATGGTAAAACTGTGCGTTATGATATTTATCAAACACGCGGACGTCTGTATGACAACTAATAAACATAGCCTGAGGTAATAACATGGTTAATTTAGTGGTATTAGATAGTTATCCATATCAAAAAAGTGAATTTGAGCGTTTTAAAGTATTTGGTAATCTTATAATATATGAAGACACTTCTATTTCTGATATTGCAAAGCGTATTGATGGTGCAGATATAGTAATTACCAATAAAGTATTACTTAATGAAGATGTATTAAAGCATAATAGTTCAGTTAAATTTGTAGCGGTTAGTGCTACTGGATATAATGTAGTGGATATTCAATATTTAGCTAATAATTCATCTAAACTTACATATGTATGAGTTATCTCATAATGTGTGCGTGAATTAATAACGACTTTCATTCCCAAAGTTGATAATATATCGGCTACTTTAAGCCCTATTGCACCGCCACCTATTATACCTAATGTTTTACCTGCCAAT
>DAHXMX010000106.1 GCA_027371515.1 Neisseriaceae bacterium | reverse complement strand
CTAATTTTTTTATTCTCAAGAATGTTTAAAAGGTGGTTTAATTTTACCATTTAAACTAAATATTTTATAATATAAAGTATTTTCAAAAATACGATTTAAAAAAACTTGATTTAAAAAATAAAAAAAAAATAAAATACCAATAAAAGAAATAAACGCCCCTCAAGTTTCGATAACATTTCAAGATTGGTAAGCATAAGGATAATCTGGAATTCTACGTGGCATACCACTTAACCCTAAAAAATGCATAGGGAAAAAAGTAACATTAACACCGATAAATGTAATTCAAAAATGAACACGGGCTATTTCTTCACTAAAGGTGAAACCTGATATTTTAGTTAATCAATAATAAAACCCTGCAAATAATCCAAATACAGCACCCATTGATAATACATAATGAAAATGTGCAACGACATAATAAGTATCATGAAACGCAACATCTAAACCAGCATTAGCTAACATAATTCCAGTAAAACCTCCAATCGTAAATAAAATAATAAAACCTATGGTAAATAAAGTTGCGGTATCAATATAAATATTTCCTCCAAAAAAAGTAGCTAATCAACTAAAAATTTTAATACCTGTAGGTACTGCAATAATCATTGTTGCTGCGGTAAAATATGCACGAGTATCTACATCCATACCAACAGTATACATATGATGAGCTCAAACGATAAAACCTAAAATACCTATACTAACTATGGCATAAACCATACTTATATGACTAAAAACATGCTTATGTGCACTAAAACTAACAACATGACTTATTATACCAAAAGCAGGTATTATTAAAATATAAACTTCTGGATGACCAAAAAATCAAAATAAATGTTGGTATAAGATAGGATCTCCTCCCCCTAATGGGTCAAAAAATGTAGTATTAAAATTTCTATCTGTTAATAACATTGTTATACCTCCAGCTAATACTGGTAAAGATAATAATAATAAAATAGATGTAACAAAGACTGCTCAAACAAATAAAGGTAATCTACTTCATCCAAAACCTTTAAATTGCATATTTACAATAGTAGTAATAAAATTTATTGAACCTAATAAAGAAGAAATACCTGCTAAATGTAAACTAAAAATAGCAGAATCTACAGCAACGCTCGAATGTGAAGAAATATCTGCTAAGGGTGGATAAACTGTTCATCCGGTACCAGCACCACTCTCTATAAAAGCTGAAAGATTTAATAAAAAATACGAAGGTATAATAAGTCAAAAACTTAAATTATTAAGACGTGGAAAAGCCATATCAGGTGCACCTAATAAGATAGGGACAAATCAATTTCCAAAACCTCCCATTAAAGCAGGCATAACCATAAAAAAAATCATAACAAAAGCATGCGCAGTTATTACAACATTATATATTTGACCATCAACAAAGGTAACTGTTTGGCTATGCGCTAACTGCATTCTAATTACCATAGACATCATAGTTCCTGTTATACCAGCAAAAGCTGCAAAAATAAGATATAAAGTTCCAATGTCTTTATGATTTGTTGAAAATAATCAACGTGTAATTAAAGTCATAGTTTAAAATTAATACTTTTACCAAAAAAAAAAGAAAAAAATTTGGAAGACACAATCCAGCTGCAAATTCCTATACAGCTACCGTGTTACGACTTCACCACAGTTGTTGATTCTACTCTAATGAACCATTTTATATTTAGTAAAAATATTAAAATAAATATTTTAAATTACTAAAAAAAATTTCACGTCAAATAAAACCAATTTCCAGGGCGTGACGGGCGGTGTGTACAAGATTCGAGAACTTTATTCACCGTGACATGCTGATTCACGATTACTAGCGATTCCAACTTCATATTTTCGAGTTACAGAAAATAATCCGAACTAAGACAATTTTTAGTAGAATTGCTAAAATTTACATTTTTGCTTCTGTTTGGCATTGCCATTGTAACACGTGTGTAGCCCACCCCATAAAGGTCGTGATGATTTGACGTGAGCCCCACCTTCCTGTGATTTTTCATCACCAATTTTTATAGATTTAGAATACTTTGTTAAAAAAGCATTTTTTTTTAACAAATATTGACGCTATAAATAGGGGTTGCGCCCGTTAAAGGAACTAACCAAACATTTCACAACACGAGCTGACGACAACCATGCAACGCCTGTATTTAATTACATAATATTAAATTTTATTTTTCATTAATTTAATATAATTTGAAATAAGTTTTATAACTTATTAAATTAAATCAACAAGAGGTGGTAAGATTTTTCGCGGATTATCGAATTAAACCACATGTTCCACCGCTTGGACAAATCTCCGTCAATTCCTTTGAGTTTTAATCTTGCGATCGTAGTCCCCAGGCGGAATGTTTAACGCGTTTACTAAAATACCGGTAAAAATAAACCGACACTGAACATTCAGCGGTCACGGCGTGGACTACCAGGGTATCTAATCCTGTTTGCTCCCCACGCTTTCGTATCTCAATGTTAATAAAACACTAATTAATCGCTTTTGCTAATTGATAGTCTTTTTATTATCATCAAATTTCATTTTTACTTTAAAAATACTATTAATCTGTGCAATATTCTTTAGTAATAATTTACAGTATAATTTTAACAAATAAATGTCAAAAAGGTCAACTTTTTGTTTTTAAATAAAAATATTTTTATACCATCTACATACCCTTTACGCCCAATAACGACGAATAACACTTGCCTTCCCCGTATTACCGCGACTGCTGGCACGAAGTTAGCCAAGGCTTTTATTTAGATAAAATCATTATTTTCTCTAATAAACAGATTTTACAATCGAAACGATCTTCTATCATCTATGCAATATTGCTGGATCAAGCGTATAACTTATTGTCCAAAATTCCCCACTGCTGCCCTACAAGAGAGTTGAGTATTTTTCATCCCCAATGTGATTGATCATCCTCACAGACCAATTAAGGATCATCGGCTTGGATAAGCTTTTATCTTACCAACTACCTAATCCTACGTACACTTTATTATCAACGATTTAATAATCTTTAATAAATATATTTATTATTGTAATAAAACTGAAAAAATAATAAAATATACTTTATACAATTCCTAATTGTATTGATAAATAAATTTTATACGAATTCCTCACCTGTTCGCGATAATATAATAAAATATTATATTAATTACTTGCATGTGTTAAGCATATTGCCAGCGTTCACTCTGAGCCAGGATCAAACTCATATTTATAGAATAATTAATATTTTAATTTTAAATAAGATATTAATTATTTAAAAAACCCTTTTTTGTTTATTAATTTGTAATTTTTTGAATTCGGTAGGAATTGAACCTACATTTATAGCTTAGAAGGCTACAGTTCTAATCCGTTAAACTACGAATTTATTTTCAAAATAACATTTTTATTTTGAAATCAAAATTCGATTATTTGAAAATAATAAGCATTTTCATTATCGCTAGATATATGATATTCCCCATGGATATATTGTTTAATAATATTTTTATCAAAATTTTTTATAGTATTTAAAGCTTCATTTAATTTTTTGTTATTTAATAGTTTTATATAATCACACAGTTCCATAGAAAAAGGTGAAAATCCTAGAATATTTATTAAATTTTCTTCAAAATCTAGTCAAACAACATAATAAAAATTTAA
>DAHXMX010000105.1 GCA_027371515.1 Neisseriaceae bacterium | reverse complement strand
TGTAACACTTCTCAATTTTTCAAGTAATTCATCAGTTAATGGTAATACCTCATTATTATGATATACTCCACTACAGCAATTCAATATCTCTTCAACAGCACCTTTACAAATTAATGTGTGTTGCTCATCAGTATCAGCTACCACCACCGACATTCTACGTCTTTGAAAATCAAAAGGCACTTCATCTACCTTGCGAATACGCTTAATAATTAGTGGTATATCACCGAAATTACCACGCTCTAAGACTGCAACATCTAATAAATTTTTAAGTCCTGTTTGAAAATAACTATTAAGATAAGCATAATGAAGCACTTCATCATACTCATTACCAAAAATATCCGTATGTTTTTCTAAACATATTTTGTCTTGAGTAAGAGTTCCTGTTTTATCAGTACATAAGATATCCATTGCTCCAAAATTTTGAATGGCATCCAAACGTTTTACAATTACTTTTTTACGGGACATAAATACAGCACCCTTAGCTAAGGTAGAGGTTACAATCATTGGCAACATCTCAGGAGTTAATCCAACAGCAATAGATAAAGAAAATAATGCAGCTTGTATCCAATCATGCTTGGTAAAACCATTAATTAATAACACAATTGGCGTCATAACTAACATAAAATAAATTAGCATCCAACTAACTCTATTAACACCTTTTTGGAAAGATGTCTCAACATAATCTTGACGCATTACTTTATCTGCCAAATAACCAAATAATGTACTTTTACCGGTTGCGATTACTACGGCAGTAGCTGTACCACTTACAACATTAGAACCCATAAAACCAATAGTCTCTAAATCTAATGCATTAGTTATATTCTCAGTTACTGGATAAGCGTATTTTTCAACAGGTAAAGCTTCCCCAGTTAATGCAGCTTGTGATACAAACAAGTCTTTAGATTGAACTATACGCACATCAGCTGGAAACATATCCCCAGAAGATAAAATAATCACATCACCTGGTACCAACTCTTTAATAGGCACTTCCATAGTTAATGATTTAGTATTACTATTGCGTAAATTTAAACGAACCTCAAGCTCTAATTCGGCTAATTCTTCCTCAGTTTTACTATCTTCAAAACGTAATACAGTAGCAGTCGTACTTACCATATCTTTTAAAGTATCTACCGCATTATTAGAGCGCCTTTCTTGAACAAAACGTAATATTGTAGACAAAATCACCATTAACCCAATTACAGTTGTTGCCTTTAGATCACCTGTCAAATATGAAATAATAGCAAGAACTGTTAATAATAAATTAAACGGATTTTTATAACATAACCATAAATGATTTAAAGCAGTTAATTTATGCTCTTGCTCAACCTGATTATATCCATATTTATTAATACGCTCTTCTACTTCTTCTTTACTTAGTCCATAGTAACCAGAACCAATATCTTCAAATACTTCAACATCTGTCAAATAACCATATTTAATTAAATTTTGAGTAATACTCTTAGGTGCAACCTCTTTAATAACTTCATATTTTTCATTTAAAAGATTTGGGTCCCCAATAAATTGATCGCGTTTAATAAAACGATTATCAAAAAAACTTATTAACTTATCCTTAAATATAGAAATTAGCTGCATAATTACACCTCTTATAAACGAGCAATATGATATTTGGCGAATTCTATCACAATATGGTTCCACATGGTTTTATTTAGATTGAGATATTTTATGATATAATAACTTCATAAGTTTATTTTTTATAAATCAAATAGATATCATATAAATAATAGTTTATTTAGCTATGACTTATTACTACAATAAATAAATTTAGTACTAGTCAATTAATCAAATATTGTTAAATGGGGATTACTTAATGTCTTTAAATGCTGAATTAGTAAAAAAACTTCAAAATACATCATTAAACCAAAAAAAAATCCTAGTAGTTGGAGATGTAATGCTTGATCGTTATTGGTTTGGTGAAGTTAATCGTATTTCACCTGAAGCTCCAGTTCCTGTTGCAAAAATAAACAAAACAGAAGACCGACTAGGTGGTGCTGCTAATGTGGCACGTAATATTGCAAGTATGGGTGGTTCAGTTAGTTTGTTATCAATTGTTGGTGAAGATAATACAGCACATGATTTAAAAAAAGTATTAAACAACTCAGGTATCGATGCTATATTAAAAATCGACTCTACTATTAATACCATAATGAAACTTCGCGTATTAGCTAAAAATCAACAACTAATTAGAGTGGATTTTGAAGAAAAACCTTCACATGAGATTTTAGCCGCCGTATTAGATACTTATGAACGCATAATTGACAATTATGATATCATTATTTTGTCTGATTATGGTAAAGGAGGTCTTAGTCATACTGAAAAAATGATTAAACTTGCCAATGAGCATCAAATTCCAATATTAATTGACCCAAAAGGATCAGATTATTCTAAATACAAAAATGCAACTTTAATCACTCCCAATAAAAATGAATTAAGAGATGCTGCTGGTGAATGGTTAAATGAAGCAGAACTTCAAACAAAAGCAATCGAACTAAAAGATAAATTACAATTAAAACACCTTTTAGTTACACGTAGTGAAGAAGGAATGAGTTTATTTAAAAATGATAATACAATAATTAATTATCCAACAGTTGCTAGAGAAGTGTTTGATGTATCAGGTGCTGGCGATACCGTTATTGCTATTATTGCTTTAATGCTTGCTAATGGATTTGATATTGAGCATGCAATTTATATAGCTAATGTAGCAGCAGGTATTGTGATTGCAAAATTAGGAACTGCTACACTTACGTTAACCGAATTATTAAATAATTTAATAAATTTAGATAAATAACACTAATGGCATTTGATCCCAGATTATTTAAGTCGTTAATTAATAATATAGATAACAATTATATTAAATATCAAATTAGCACTGATTATTACGTTTTGATACCTCAAATAACATTAGATACGCCATTTATATTTAGTTGCTTTGTATTATCAATTGATGGTAAACTTTGTTACCCTAATAATAGAAGTGGTTTTGCCATTGCAAAATACAACAAAAGTGCAACCCCAGAAGAACGACAAGCAGATTGGTGGACATTAAATTTAGCGCGCTCAATTAGCGATGCAATTATTATTGGCACAAATTCATTAAGAACTGAAAATGGCGAATATTTACCATTAATTACCGAACCAATATTACAACAATCAAGAATATTAAATTGTTTAGCACCAATTCCAACAACAATTATTATGTGTCGCAATTTAAATAATATTGATTTTAATGACAAAATATTCCAATTGACAGATTATCCAGTAATTATTATTTGTGATAATATCGATACATACAACCTACCATTTGACGTTCAATATGTTATGAATGCTAATACACTCAATAAAAAACAAATTTTAATTAATGATAGTAAGAACCTCGTACAGTTATTTAAAAAACTATATCAATTAGGTTATCAGAGAATTCTAAATGAATCACCATACTACCATCATCAACTACTGACAGAATATTTACTTGATGAATTTTGGCTTAACTACTCTTTAGTGTATATTGGTGGAACAGAAATCGCCACACTTGGACAAAACCAAAATGCATCAAGTAAATATTCTGTCAGTAGTTGATGATGGTAGTATGGTGATTCATTTAGAATTCTCTGATAACC
>DAHXMX010000104.1 GCA_027371515.1 Neisseriaceae bacterium | reverse complement strand
CCGTATGCCCAAAATTTAAAACCATTCTCAGATTTTGTTCTTTCTCGTCTTTTTTAACCACCATAACCTTTAATTTCACCGCATAAGCAATAAATTTACCTAATTTAGTATAATTACCATCCACTAATTTAGGAAGATATTCAACCAATTTAAAAAAATACTTTTTATTAAAAGTCAAAAATATCTTTAATGCCTCAACAATTCCATTTATTATTTGTTCTTTAGGTAATGTATTTAGTAAATTTAAATCCATCAACACTAATTGCGGTTGACAAAAAGCACCAATTTGATTTTTACCATAAATTGTATTAATACCAGTTTTACCACCTACACTACTATCAATCATTGATAATAATGTAGTTGGTATCTGAATAAATTTAATTCCACGCATATATGTTGCAGCTAAATACCCAACTAAATCACCAATCACCCCGCCACCTAATGCAATACAAACAGTATGACGGTCACATTTAGCTTTTAACATCTCTAATTCGAGATACTCCTTAACTGCAGCTGTTTTAGACTCTTCACCTGATTTAACAGTTAAATATAAAACCTTATAACCACTATTAATTAACTTTTCATTAAAACTATAACCATAAAGACCAGCCACCGTCTCATCACACACTAATACTACTTGATTAGTCCCTATTATTGGTTTTAAATAATTATCAAACTCATTTAATAAGCCAGCTTTTATTATAATCTGGTAATCAATTTTGGTAATACTTTTAAATTTGGCTTGTATTATTTTATCCATGTTTATTCTTATTACATATTTCGACAAAATTAATTAGCATCTGAACACCATCTGGAGTTAAGATTGATTCAGGATGAAACTGAACACCATAAATAGGCAACCAGCGATGACTTAACGCCATAATATTACCGTCACTATCTGTAGCGTCAATCTTCAACTCATCACCTAAACTATCTTTATCTACAATTAAAGAATGATAACGCCCAACCTTACACGGTAGATTAATATTTTTAAAAATACCTTCTTGATTATGATAAACCAAGCTATCTTTACCATGCATAGGCTTACTAGTACGACTAACCTTAGAATCATATGCCATACCTATTGCCTGATGACCCAAACAAACACCAAGTATGGGATACATTACACCTAGCTGTTTAATTACTGCAAGGCAAATACCAGCATCTTTTGGATGACCAGGTCCAGGAGATAAAACTATGCCAAGCGGATTAAGTTGCTTAATTTCATCAATAGTGATTGCATCATTACGTACTACCAGCACCTCAACATTAATGACTGCAAAAGCCTGATATAAATTATAAGTAAAACTATCGTAATTATCAATAAGTAAAATCATAACCAATTTTCAGCATAAACAATTAAATTGAACAATCTTGATTATTCTTTATAATACGAATTGGTTTACCTAACTCATTAATTGCCACATAAGTAAATACACCATTAGTGACAATATTTTCTTCATGTTTATGATAGTTATATACCCAAGTTTCTACAAATACCATTCGTAAATTTACTGAACAAACAGTTAAATTTTTAATCAAACAAAATGTTAAAGCTCTTGTTATTGCATGCAATACAATCTCAGCAATCGCAAAAGATGAAGTTATTGCTCTTGCAAAAGATATCCCAGTACTTGATGTTATCTCAGCAGGCAGCATGCATGCTAATCAAGCAACTACATCACACCATATTGGAATAATTGCTACTCCTGCAACAGTAAATAGCAATGCCTATGTCGATAAATTAAAAGCATTAAATAATGCTAATCATATTTATCAAAAAGCATGCACTTTATTTGTGCCATTCATTGAGGAAGGATTTATTAAGCATGAAGCACTACGCTTAATAGCTATCGAATATCTAAACAGCTTAATGATTAATAAAATCGATACCTTAGTACTTGGTTGTACTCATTATCCAATTATTCAAGATATGTTACAACAAATTATAGATAGCAATACAACCATAATAGATCCCGCTAAAACTGTAGCCATTATGCTAAAAGACATCTTGATTGCAAAAAAACTACAAAATCACTCTGACTATCGCCCGCAACATAAATTTTTTGTAACTGAAATATCGCCTAATTTTAATAATATCGGCAGCATCTTCCTACAAGATAAAATCAAACCAATATTAGTTAATATTGATAATAGTTAATACATTAACTCATTAATACCAGTTTTAATATTGTTATCAGGCATTTGATCAAGATAAATAAGTTTCATCTCACTTACAAATAACATTGATACTAAATCCTTATTTTCTGGATAGGATAACAATAATGGGAAAAAAACCGCCTTACCAATTATATATCTTGAATCACGACTCTTAGGTGCAAGACCCCACATCTGTTGATAAGTTTGGACAAAGTCATTCCCTTTAGCATCTTTATAAGTACCTAAATACATAAATATATGCCCTTTAATCCAAATCAATGTTAACATCGGTTTTGCATATTTCATAATATAATCTAAACGTTTTTGGGCATTTAACTTTGAAATATCCACAACATGACCAGCTTCTAATTGATGCTTAGAATTTCTTGGCAAAAAATAACCAAATAAAGTATATATTGATTTCATTTCAGCAGAACAATCAGTATAATAATCCATAGAGCCCCAACCATATGGACGACCTTTTAATTGTTGAATAACCTTAGCTAAATTACTTTTAGTAAAACTCAACGGCAAAATTGCAGCATCAGATTTTTTAATATTTGCATGAGCAATTACAGCTTGATCATTTAAATCTTTTTTTGGAAAAATTATCTCATAATTATGTTTATTAATTTTTGTTACTGGAAATATCATACCTACATAAGCAGTAAATGAAAATTTTGAATTATGCTGATTAAGTACTGCTAAATCAGTCTTCATTATTCCCAAAAGCTGTTTATATGCAGCAGCTTGATAAGTTTTGATAAAATCAGCATTTGCATAAGCAACACCTGCTGCTTCAACCCAACCAATATATTCAGGCGCCATAACTAATAACCAATTATTATCTTTTGATGTACCAAGTATATATAATGGAGTACCAACAAATACTGCAGATAATGCATTATTATCAAAAGGATAACCCTCTCCAGCAATTTTATAATCATAAAATACCGGGTCACGTGTAGGCAAAGCGCGAAGCGGTAAATTAGCAGTCGCAATTGCACGATTATTAGCCGTATAACTTAGATTTTTAAATTGTTCTAAATTACTATTATTATATAAATTATCATGCCACTCTTTGCTATGCGGCTGATAATTAAAACCATATACTTTAGCTTTATTGCTAGTATTATCAAAATCAGCTAAATATTCAGCCAATCGATTATAAATATTATGTTGTTGATTTTGTGAACTAATCACATAATCAATATGTGCTTTATTCCAAGGTGAATTTGCAGTCGTTTTAGTAGCAAAATAAGTTTGTGTTAAAATTTGTAAACGCTGTTGTTGATATTTTTCACTTAATATTTGAATAGGTACCCATTTAGGATAAGTAGCAAATGCTTGTGCTAATACTTGCGATATTCCACCACATGACATAATATGATTTTCTTTAATAAGTACCGCATCATATAATCCAAGACGTTGATTATATCCACCGCCAACAGTAACAGCATATTTTTGCGCCAAACGAAGACCCGGAATAGTCTTTCTTGTATCCATAATTTTAGCTTGTGTACCCTCAACTGCTTTAACATACTTACGTACATTAGTCGCAG
>DAHXMX010000103.1 GCA_027371515.1 Neisseriaceae bacterium | reverse complement strand
TTATTATTTAAAATGGTTTTATATATTTTTTTTAAACATTTTACATTAATTATATTAAACCATGTAATAGCACCACATAACATAACAAATAATATTATTAGTTTATTCGCTGTATGATAAATACCATCTAGATATACAAAACCGAATGCTGTGATAATTATATACAATAAAGCATCAAAATATAATTTCATAAAACTATTAAATCAATCAACTAATTTAAGAGTTTTCAACAATTGATAAGCAATTTTTCGATCTTTTCCTCGATATGGATAAGTATGGATATGTATAGCTGGATTAAAATTAAGTTCTACTACTGTATAGTTAGTATGATCGGCTGGTTTGTTCAATTTATGGAGTGTTTTATGCAGATCCATTTATCTATTTGTCAGTGCTTTTTATTAGTTTTGCCTTATTTGGGTATATTGATAAATTTACAAAAAATAAATCAATAACTAAATTACAGTTAATTAGCTTAAGTTTGCTGATTCTATCAATGGTATTAATTTTAAGTTTTTATCATGGAAGACCATTAATGTTGTTTGGTGTATTACTTGCTGTGATTTGTGGGATTGCTTTTTATGGTTATAGTCTAACATCAATGTTATTATTGGAAAAAGGTAATTTGTCTTCATCAGAAATATTAGCTACGCGGTTTTGGGTAATATTATTTATTGTAGTAATTTTTATGCCTAAAACTGAACTTTATCGACTAACTATTTTACAGATTGTGAGCTATTTATTAGCTGGTTTTTTTATAATGATTATCCCTATATACAATTATCAGCAATCATTAAAAAAAATAGGTGCAATTAAAACTTCAATAGTATTATGTTTTACACCTGTGGTTACTTATATATTATTTGTATCATACAATAATTTATTTGAGTTTAATAATTTTATTATTAGTATTATAATTGCGTTTGCTATGTTATTTGAGTTTATTAAGCCTTTATTAATATGGTTAAATAAATTAATTTATTGTGATTGATAGCTATCCAACATGCCATTTCTTTATTTTAGCGGGAGGATATAAGGCGTTAGGTTAAGCTAGCGCAAATAGCTAGGTGATATTTAATTTGTAATCAAATAGATTGACTGATCTGTTATAATATAACACTCGTAAATTGACAAACAGGAAACATAAAATGCATAATAACATTGTAATCATCGGTACTCAATGGGGTGATGAAGGTAAAGGAAAAATTGTTGATTGGCTGACTGAGTCAGCTTCTGCTGTAGTTCGCTTTCAAGGTGGTCATAATGCAGGTCATACATTAGTAATTAATGGCAAAAAAACTGTATTACATTTATTACCATCAGGCATACTTCGAGATAACATTATGTGTTTTATTGGTAACGGTGTTGTAGTATCACCTGAGGCTTTAATTAAAGAAATTACTGAATTAGAGCAAGCTGGTGTTAAAGTTAAAGATAATTTACGTATTTCTGAAGCATGTCCGTTAATTTTACCTTATCATGTTGCAATGGATATAGCGCGAGAGCAAAAAAAAGGTATTAATAAAATTGGAACTACTGGGCGCGGTATTGGTCCTGCTTATGAAGATAAAGTAGCACGTCGTGCAATTCGTATTCAAGATTTATTTGATGAAAATATATTTGCTAATAAACTACATGAAAATCTTGAATACTATAATTTTATGTTTAAAAATTATTATCATGTTGATACGATTGACTTTGATACTGTATATGATAAAACATTACAGCATGCTGAATATATTAAATCGTTAGTCTCTGATGTGTCACGTAAATTATTTAATTTACGTAAAGAACAAAAAAAAGTAATCTTTGAAGGTGCTCAGGGTACATTGCTTGACGTAGATTTAGGTACTTATCCATTTGTAACATCATCAAACTGCGTTGCAGGTAGTGCATCAACTGGTAGTGGTATTAGTCCTAAAATGATTGATTATGTATTAGGTATTGTTAAAGCATATACTACACGTGTTGGGTCTGGTCCATTCCCTACTGAGCTAACTGATGATATTGGTTCAGGATTGGCTAAACGTGGTAATGAATTTGGTTCTACAACAGGTCGCGCTCGTCGTTGTGGATGGTTTGATGCTGCAGCTCTTAAACGCTCGGTACAAATTAACGGTATTGACGGATTATGTGTTACTAAGCTTGATGTAATGGATGGTATGGAAGAAATTAAAATCTGTATTGGTTATAAACGAAAAGAAAAGGAATATGATATTATACCTTTTGGTTCTGATTTAGTAGTTAGTTGTGAGCCTATCTATGAAACTATGCCTGGTTGGATGGATAGTACTGCTGGTATTACTGAGTACGCTAAATTACCTCAAAATGCTAAAAACTATCTTAAACGCATTGAACAAATAGTTGAAACACCTATTGATATTATTTCAACTGGTCCAGATAGAACAGAAACTATTTTAATTAATTCGATGTTATTTAAATAATTGAATGTATAATTTTTATTCAACTTGTTTAGATATATTATTATGTGATGATACAGAAAGTAAGTTTAATCAATTAAGGTATTTGTATCATCACTATGATGAATATACATTTGATAAAACCACAATTATTTCAATACCAGTACCAGGTAGACCTGTATATCCTAAGTTGATTAGCCCACTTGATGTGCCAAAGCGTAAAATTCATACTAAAGATGGTTTGGCATCTCTTTATCATGCGCTTATTCATATTGAGTTTAATGCAATTAATCTTGCGCTTGATGCTTGTTATCGTTTTCAAGAAATGCCAAAAGAATTTAGCTTAGATTGGTTAAATGTTGCTTATGAAGAGTTATCACACTTTATTTTACTTGATAAGCATTTAAATACATTAGGTTATCAATATGGTGATTTTGAGGCGCATAATGGGTTATGGGATATGGTACATAAAACAGAGCATGATCCGCTTATTCGCATGGCATTAGTGCCACGAGTATTAGAGGCACGTGGAGTGGATGCTATACCTGACATTATTAATAAGTTATCTAAAGTTAATGATTATGTAGGAATTAATATTTTAAATATAATTGCAGAAGATGAAATCAAACATGTTCAAATTGGTAATAAATGGTATCAGCAGTTATGTAAATTAAATTCACTTGATCCTATGGTTACTTTTTTTAATCTTTTAGAAAAATATGAAGCACCTAAAATACGTGGTGCATTCAATCGTCATGGACGTATTAAAGCTGGGTTTAGTGAATACGAATTAGATTTACTATTACAAAGAACACAAAATGAATGATATAACCAAATTAGATAATATAAGTATTATTTTATGTAACACAACTCATAATGGTAATTTAGGTGCAGCAGCACGTGCGATGAAAACAATGAATATTAAGCGTTTAATTTTAGTTGATCCAGTTGCTAAAATTGATGATCATGCCTATGCTTTATCAAGTAATGCACGAGATATATTAGAAAACGCTCAAATTTTTCCAACTCTTAAACAATCTTTATATGGAATAAATCTTGCTTATGCTCTAACAGCTCGCAATAGAACGTTTAATCATTATTTAAGCACTCCTAAAGAAAGTATCCCAGAAATATTTATTAATCTTAATAATTCTCAAAAAATAGCACTGGTATTTGGATCAGAAAAATCAGGTCTTACGATAGAACAGCTAGAACTATGTAATCGTTTAATTACGATACCGGGTAATAAAGATTATTTTTCACTTAATTTAGCTCAGGCAGTACAAATAATGGTTTATGAAATATTTAGTAATTGGCAGACAGTCAATCAATATAAGATTAAACAAGATAATTTATCTAGTTTTGAGGATAATCAGGGTATACTCAATCATTTAGATT
>DAHXMX010000102.1 GCA_027371515.1 Neisseriaceae bacterium | reverse complement strand
ATAACAATCGAATCATCAACTACAATTCCTATTGCCAAAATCAAAGCAAAAAGACTTAATGTATTTAAACTAAAATTAAATACATATAAACATGCCATAGTACCAATGATCGACACAGGTACACTAATAACTGCAATTAAACTGGCCTTAAAATTTTGAAGAAATAAAAATATAATAACAGCTACTAAAATAAAGGCAATTTCTAAAGTATCAACCACACCAAGTACTGAAGCTTTAACAAATCTAGAGTTATCAACAATTACCCGATAATGCAATCCGTTTGGAAAACCTTTAGCATCATCGGCTAAAAGCTTCATAATAGTATTTTTAGCTGCTAATTGATTAGCCCCAGGTGTTAAAAAAACTTGTAAAATATTACATTGATAACTTTTAAATGAACCATCTTTTTCACGAAAACTCACCTGTGCAATAGTGGAATAATTATCAGTTCCCAACTCTACTCTTGCGAAATCTTTAATACGTATAGTTTGAATATTATTATTACGAATTATAATACTCTCAAACTGTTCTGGCCTACTAAACATCGACTGACCATGAATATTAATCCCCAAAACATCAGCTTGTGAATTAGGCGCACTATTACTTCTTCCAATTGTGAACTCTTTATTTTGATCTTTAATTGCATTTTGTACATCATCAACAGTGATATTATAGCGTTGCATTTTATTAGGGTCCAACCAAATCCTAATGGCATATGAGCCAGTTCCAAAAACACTAACCGAACCAATTTCAGGCAGTAATAACAAATCATTTTTTACAGTTCTAGTTAAATAATTACTAACATAAATTGGATCAATATATGGATCAGAATAAAAAGCAATTGACATTAACTGATCTGGCGATTTTTTACGCGCAACAACCCCCAACCGTTGTACTATATTAGGTAATAATGACATTGATGCCTGCAGTCGATTAAGCACTTCATTGATTGCGTAATTAAGATTAGTACCCACAGCATAAGTAAGAGTAATATTAATATTACCTTGTGAAGTAGTAGACGTTGTCATATAAGTAAGATTAGCCACGCCATTCATTTGATTTTCAATCTGTGCAGCCACAACACGCGCAGCAGTTTCTGCATCTGCACCAGGATAACTTGCGCTAATACTAATAGATGGTGGAGATATTTCTGGAAATTGACTAACTTGCAAATTAAACGTCGCAACCAACCCACACAGCATAATAATAATAGATAGCACCGAAGAAAGTATTGGGCGGCGAATAAATATATTTAAGCGCATAAATTAATTTTATACAAAGAAATATTCCTTCAAACTATCTTGCCAACTTTGCATTTGATAATATTTACTTATTTTGTCAATTGATAAAATAACATTTTGTGGTCTACGAGCTTTAAAACTATAAGTATTAAAATCAGCTTGATTAAGCTTACCTAAATCTAAATTAGATAACATAATAATTTGCTTAGCAAAATCATACCAACTACATGATGTACTGCTTACACAATTATATATCCCATAATCTTGTATATCATTAATAATAAAATATTTAATTGCACGAGCAATATCAAGTGTTGCAGTTGGACAGGTATACTGATTAGCTATCACACTTATACTATCACGCTCACGCGCTAATCTTTGGATAGTGGTAATAAAATTACCACCTTTACCAGATGCCCCAGCTCGTCCGAATAATGAAGACACCCTAAATATATAATGTTTATTACAATAATTACGCACAGCTATATCACCAGCTAACTTAGATAAACCATAAATATTAAGCGGATTTGGGTTATCTAATTCGCTATAAGTGCCATTTTTATCACCTGAAAATATATAATCAGTCGAAATATGAAATAATGTTATCTGATTTTTATTACAAAACATAGCTAAACGATAACTAAAATCACTATTAATTAAAAAAGCATTTGCTGAGTTTAGCTCACAAGCATCAACATTGGTAGTTGCAATACAATTAATAATAATATTTGACTTTAATGGACCAATGATATTTTCAAGATTATCAGTTAAACAATCAAAATCACTACGCTTAAAAGGTATGTAATTCAAGTTACTTTGATTAAAAATCAGCTGTAAATCACTACCTAACTGTCCATTAGAGCCTAAAATTAATATTGTTTGCATGTTATTCTCTTTATTTATCTTTATTTATACATTTCACTTAATAACGGCAGATCTTTTTTAGATTTTGCGCTTTTTTTATATACTTCTAACAAACGATAATAATTATAAAATTTACTATCAGTTTTTTGAAGTGATAAATATTGTTTTGCAGCTTCAACATCAGCATCAGTTTTGATTTTCTGTGCCAAATAATAACTACTTTCTAAATATTGTACATTATTATTCTCATTAAAGCTCTCAATTGGGGTAACAGATGGTGTATTATTAATAATATTATACCCCATTAAACGTATACCTTGAATTTCAATACCAATACTTTCAAGTAATATAGGATTGGCCAATATATTTTTATTTATAATATCTCCTAGGTCGCTTTTTAAAACAACATTTTTTGTTATCCAAGATTCAAAATTATTCATTACAGTTAATTTTTGTGCTAAGTTATTGTAATATTTTATTGGGTCTAGAACTTTCCAAGAAATCATAAACATATATCGATAATTATCAGTAATAACCTCATAATCATTTGTTCGTTGATTCATATATACATATACAATCTTACTAATAAATGGTGGCGCAAAATGCACCCCTGTACCATAAACGCTTAATTTGCCTAATAATTTATTTTCCACAATAGCATTTTGCCTAGTATCTACAGTAAATACTCCAAGTATTAAAACTATAATTATACTAAATATTAATATGAATAATTTTCTCATGACGCACCCCCATTAAAATGACGCTCACGAATAAAATTTCTATTAAAATTACGCTCTCGGTTATTAATAACTGGAGAGCTATTCAATAAAACAGTATGTTGCTGATCTAAAAATTCAGATAAGGTCATATCCAAAAATTTATAATTATTCACACTTGATTCCGGAATCAACATTAATGTATCATAATACATTTTCTCAACTACTGCCTTTGGATTCTTTAAATAAGCTTGATATAGTATATTATATTTTTCAATCTCAGCCTTAGTATTAATTAATTTATTTTTACGATAATCATCAGCTTCTAAAACAATTTGCTCACCTAAATTATTTTTAGTTGCAGCTATATTATCTGGTTCATTATCTGATTCAACTGTCGTAGTATTTTTCTTCAACAAATTAAGCTTAACGATTGTTATACCGTATTTTGTTAATTGTTCATTGATGCTATTTTTTATCATATTAGCAAGTATCGTATAATTAATAGCACTTAAATCGCTTTCATTATAAATTACATTAGTTGCATTTAAATTCACATAATTCATGATAAGATTATTCAAATCATCTTGATTTTGCATAACCTTTTCAAAAGTAAGACGTGGATTAGTAATTAAATATGAAAATTTTATATCTAAATTAATTGCTGCATTTGTTTTATTATAAAAAATACTTTTATTCATGCTATCTAAATCAAATAATTTACTTGGTGTTGCTTCAAATGTTTCAATTTGACCGAATGGAAATGGATAAAAGACGCCAAAATGCATTCCATTTACCTGCTTAACAACCTGACCATTTTTAATTAGTAATGCATTATATCCATTTTGAATATAATACAAAGATGTACTCAACCAAAATAAAAGAGTAAAAATAAAAATAACCATACTAAACTTAAAATTAGATGTGTTTGGATTAGGACGAAAATTATTTTTTTTACCCAACAAGCGACCAATTACCTTGTTTAATCGTTTTACCTTTTCATCAATATTATTTGTAAATATGCTATTT
>DAHXMX010000101.1 GCA_027371515.1 Neisseriaceae bacterium | reverse complement strand
GAAACTATATTCTATCAAAACATCACATTGATGGACTTTTTTATTTAACTTGGATCCTTATCCCGAATTGGCGTTTATACTTATCAATATGCAACAGATCCGCTATATACTACTGGTTGGCTTGTTGGTATGGTAGAGAGAGGTTCAGGTAGTGCGTTTAAGATAGCACCATCATTAACATTATTAAATGAAAATGTAACTATTACTCCAAGTTATGAGCATTATAATAATACTTATGTCCCAATAAGTGATGAATATGATTTAGCGGCTGGATATACGGTTCCTGAGGTTAGGGGACTAAAATTATTTGGTGGTTTTGGTTTCTTAAGTCATGTTAATGAAAATGGTAATGGTGTCTACCAAGCACAGTTAATGGCTAGCTATTTGTATTGATTTTTGATATTATTGTTGTTTGATGTCTTCAATAACAAATTGCTCTTGCCACTCTTCCCACATTTTAGGTGTTTCTAGGCTTAGCTTGCCAATTCTACCATCTCTAAAATCTTGGATAATTATTTCACTGGCTTTTTGCATATCTACTACCCCACCTGCTGCTATACAGCCACGCTTTTTACCAATAATATTAATCAACTCATCACTGTAAAGATTTAATTGTTCTAACTTTAGTTTATAGCGAGTCATTAAAGCTTTAGGGTAGCGTAGTTTCATATCATCTAGCAGATATAGTGCCATTGACTCTTCATCAAGAGCATTTCTGCCAATACTATTACACAACGCTAAATTAAGTCCAATTTGGGGATATTCTATTTTTTCCCACATCATACCTGGGGTATCATAAACTAAAAAATCATCTGCAACAATTAAGCGTTGATTAGCTTTTGTAACTGCTGGTAGATCGCCAGTTTTGGCAGATTTTTTGCCAATTAATTGATTAATCAATGTTGATTTACCAACATTTGGAATTCCAGTTATTATTACTCGCAATGGCTTTTCAAAGCTATTGCGATGAGGTGCTATATTACGGCATAATTTAATTAATATATTCTTTTGGTTGCTATTATTCATGTTGCCAGCAATAGCTTCGGTATTATCTTGTTGTTTAAAATAATGCAACCATTCCTGAGTAATACTATCATCAGCAATGTCACTTTTATTTAGTAGCCGGATTTTTTTCTTATATTTAATAATATTTTGAATTAATGGATTACAGCTAGAAAATGGAGCTCTAGCATCAAGCAATTCAATGACAATATCTATATCTGCCATTAATTCGATAAGCGCTTTTTTAGCTTTATTCATATGCCCAGGAAACCATTGTATCATAATATATTTCAACTCTTAAAGTAATTACTCAAAAGCTAAATTGTAACGTATTTTATAATTAATTACTTAATTAAATTATTCCAGCGATTTTTTTGGTCTATTATTAAGCAGCTAAACCGCATGGTTTCCAGCCACTACTTAGAATATAATTTAGCTATGCTGTCTCTAATATTTTTTTACCATATGCTACTTTTTATACTCGGTTTAGCCAAATGTAGTATAGTTCATATTGGATTAGATGTTTGTACATAGTTTTATTTCTTATTTTGTCGCGCCTTATTTTACAATTTGCGTTTTGATTTTTAAAACAATTGCAAATTTGTTTGCATAATTGATATAATAATCACTATTGAAATTAAAGTTGTAGTTTAAACTGTAGTTTATATTTATAATTAAATCTCAGCTATGAATTTTTAAAATAATAATCAATTTAATCTTAGTACCTTTCACTTTTAAAATGATGATATAATTCTGTACGTGCGTGAGCGCCTGTCAACTTGATTGCCTGGCGTGCAGTTTAATATCTGATGGAGCTGTCGTGCAACAACGGCGCTATTGGAAACTAAATTGTCAAAGAAGTTCTTTAATAAGTAAAAGCCGTATTTAAAAAATGTAAATTCCGGTCGTTTCACTGTGGTGCTGTTTGCAAGTTTAATTTTCTTTGTGGCAATTGGCTTTATTGTATTTGCTATATAGCCCAACTTACAACAATAACAATAACTAATCGCCATTAGCATGAATAATGCTGATAAGCGGTGGTAGATGGTAATATGAGTAGATTCGAGATTAAAACTTTTGGTTTTAAAATTACCGAACATGGTTTCAATATTCCATCTACGTGCATATAAGATGAATGGATCGTCATAATACTGATTGGATACCAGGAACATAAATTCGCCTTTATCATTTAATCTGGCACTGATATATAGACGATTGCCAAATATTCTACGAATAAGTCGTTCTACTTTTATTTTATGCTGTTGATTATGTAATTTGGCATATAGTTTGGATAGACTGATTTTTTTGTTTCCGTCTGTTGCATGTAAAGAACCTTTGGTTCTAAAAATGAAATTAATGTTTCTGTCTTTATGCAATAACCATGATATAAACATTACGGATGGAAATTCTCTATCTGCATAAATGTTGGAGATGTGGATGTTAGAAAAGTTATCAGTAAACCACTGCACTAGTGAGATGCGTTGCAATGAGCTGGAGTTACCGCCTTTGTTGTTAAGCATAACCCAATATATTGGAATGGCAATGTTATGCCATCTAAATGACAAAACGAGATAGTTTATATCAGTTTGCCCAAACATCCAGTTAGTTCTGTCGATGATGAGTTCTACAGATTTTATTGCAAATAGAGCAATTACGGCCTTTGCGTATATTTTAGAAGTTATAGGGAAATCATTAAGGAGCCGTCTGATTTTCTGCTCACAGCTTTTTATTTTGGAGCCGTTTTTATTGGTGGCTATACCTAATTGGTAGAGCGAGATTTTAGAGCCGGAAATTAGCAGTAAAATGATGTGTGCTATAGTCCATGCCCTTTCTGCTCTAACTTCTAAGATAAATTTTTTGATGATTTTAAGGATATTGGCTACAGAATTTTGCATAATTAGCTTTCGGAAAAATCCAATTATAACAATAAGTTGTAGCCAATTTGTAATTAAATGTGAAAGGTATTAAGATCAATATAATATCAATAATAGTTAATATAAGACACGTGATTTAATCGTATGTTTAATAGACTTTAAATCACAAATTACATCTTCATTATGTTCGGTATTAATATCAGTAATTACGTATCCTATATTTTCATTAGTTTTGAGATATTGTCCTAATATATTAATATTGTGATTAGCTAGTTGTTGATTAATCTGAGCTAAAATACCAGGAACGTTTTCATGAATATGAATCAAACGATGTGCTTTATTTAAATTTGGTAACTGTAGATTAGGGAAATTAACACTTTGTGTAGTATCCCCTGAATTGACATAACTAATTAAACGTTTTGCTACAAATTCACCGATATTAAATTGTGCTTCTTCTGTGCTACCACCAATATGTGGGGTAAGAATTACATTGTTAAATCCACGTAACTCACTGATGAATTCCTCAGCATTATCTTTTGGTTCATAAGGAAACACATCAATTGCAGCTCCCATTATCTTATTATTTTTTAGATTATTTACTAATGCTTCAATATCTACTACGTGACCACGGCTAAGATTAATAAAAATCACATTATTTTTCATTTGGCTAAACTCACGCTCGCCAATTAAATTTTTATTTTCTTTGCGCCCGTCAACATGTAGTGTTACTATGTCCACAGTAGATAGTAGTTTTTCCATAGTCTCACATTTATGTGCATTACCTAATTGCAATTTTTCGGTTACATCATAATAATACACGTGCATACCAAAAGCTTCAGCAATAACAGATAGTTGTGAACCAATATTCCCATAACCAATTATGCCAATTTTTTTTCCACGTACTTCAAAACTATTATTTGCAGATTTATCCCATTTACCGTTGTGTAATTGATTGTTTTTATTTACTACATGGCGTAATAACATAATAATATT
>DAHXMX010000100.1 GCA_027371515.1 Neisseriaceae bacterium | reverse complement strand
TTGAGATGATTGTTGAACAAATATTAGGTGATATTGAAGATGAGCATGATTCGGTTGATGGTGAGCATGAAATAATTGAATTAGCACCTAATAATTATAGAGTTAAAGGATTATGCAGATTAAATACATTAAATGTTATGTTAGGACTTAATTGGATTGATGAAAAAGTTGAAACTGTCAATGGTTTTTTAGTTAAATTTCTAGGACGGGTACCGGTTATAGGTGAAGTTTTTGATTACGAAACAATTAAAATAGAAATAATTAATTCAAATAGTCGTAAAATTGATTTGTTATTGATTACCAAAAAGTTATAAATGAATAAATTAAAATTATATTTTCAACCAATGTTGCTAGTATTTGCGGCTATCTCATGTTTATTTGCTTATGCACCATATAATTTAGTTATTATTGTTCCAATTGTAATTGCTATTTTGTTATTGCATTTGGATAATTTAAATATAAAATCAAGTATTAAAGCTGGATTAATATTTGGCTTTGTTTTTTTTGCAACAGAGGTATTTTATATTTTTTATTCACTCAATTATATTGTTAAAGTTGGTTTTTATTTGTCTTTTTTTGGTGTTTGTGCATTTTCTTTATTTTTAGCTACTTATATTGTTATTGCTTTTGTATTATATAGCTATGCTAAATCTAGCAGTAAGTTGTTTAATTATGTTTTTTTGTTTCCTGCTTGCTGGGTTTTAGGAGAGTGGTTACGTGGTTACGTTTTAGGTGGTTATCCATGGTCAGATTTTGGTTATATATTAGTTAATAATCCTTTATTTTTTGGTTATTATCGTATTATTGGTGAATATGGTGTATCTTGGTTATTGGTATCGATTTCTGGCATTCTTTTACTGTTAGGTTTAAATTACTTTAAAAAAAACGTGTTAAATAAGATAGAGCATTTAATTGCGATATCATTTTTAGCAATAATTTTATTGATTGGTTATTTTACGGCACAAATTAATTATACTACTAAATATGATAAGCCATTTACTGTAAGTATTTTACAAGGAAATGTTGCAGTTGGTACTAAATGGGGTAATTTAGATACATTAAATATGTATAAACAACTAATTGAGAGTGCAACTGGCAATCTAATTATTGTACCTGAAACTGGAATTGCTAATTTTGAAGAATATTTACCAGCAGGTTATTTGGATAGTTTGGCATCTATAGCTAGCAATAAGCATGCGGAATTATTAGTTGGTATGCCTAAACTAATTGATGATGAAGGCAATTATTATAATACAGTTACTTTATTAACAAATCCAGATCATCCTTTTTATGCTAAGTATCATCTTGTTCCTTATGGTGAATATATTCCGGCACGTAAAGAATTAGAATGGCTTTATAAAGATGTAACATTACCTATGGTTGGCTTTAGCCATGGTCCAGAAAATCAAGATGCAATGATTATTCGTAATCAAAAAATCGCTTTTAATATTTGTTATGAAAATGCTTTTGCACGTGAATTAATTCATGCAGCTAAAGATGCTACTTTAATGATTAATTTAAGTGATATGGCATGGTATGGTAATAGCTATGCAAAGGATCAGCATTTACAAATGTCAAGAGTTAGAGCAATTGAAAATCAAAGGTATTTTATTCAGGTTACTAATACTGGTTTATCAGCTGTAATTAATGAAGATGGTGTAATTCAATCAATCTTGCCAACATTTAGAAGGTTAATCGCAACTGATATTGTTCAAGGTAGAGTTGGCGTAACTCCTTTCGAGCGATTAGCTAATTATCCAATAATTACTTTATGTATTTTAATTATTATATTTCGAATTATATTTAGAATATTTATTTATTTGAAGCTTAGATATGCAAGTAAATAAATTTTGTGGTTATCTTAGTTTAAGTTTTTTGTCAGGTACAATAGCGGTTTTTGCTTTTGCGCCGTTTAATCTATCGTTTATAATTCTTATTTCAATTTTAGGTTTATTATTTAGTTTTTATAAATCATCTGCTAGTGCATTTAAGATTGGCTATAGCTATGGTATTGGTTTTTTTGCTATTCAGATATATTGGTTATTTTATTCGCTATATTTTATTATTAAAGCTGGTAGCTTAATTGCAAGTTTAACTATGCTATTAGCAACACTTTATTTGGCGCTATATCCAGCATTGGCTTTGTATTTATATAAAAAATATAAGACTAATTATGAGTTGTTTAATTTAATGTTATTATTCCCAAGTATTTGGGTGCTATTAGAGTGGTTACGTGGCTGGTTTTTTTTAAATGGTTATCCATGGTCAGATATAGGATATACCCAAGTTGATAATTATTTATCTCATGGATATTTTCGAGTTATTGGTGAATATGGTGTATCTTGGTTGAGTATTAGTATCATAGGCACAGTTTTTTATTTGTTATATTTTAAACGTAATTTTAGAATAAGTATATTTTATATAATTATGATATTGATAGCTGGGTATGCTTTGTCAGCAATTAAGTATACTTATCCAAATGGTGAAATAACTTCAGTGGCATTAGTCCAACCAAATATTTTAGGAGATGAGAAATGGGGCCATCGCAATCATCTGGATTTGTTTTTGGCTGTAGTACAGGATACTCATGCTGATATTATATTTTTACCTGAAACTGGAATTGCTGATTTTGCAGGTAATTTACCTAAAGGATATATGTCGCAATTGGAAAGTTATGCTAAAATGCATAATTCAGATCTTTTTGTGGGGTTGCCTATTGTTATTAATTCAAATAATGATTATGTAAATGCTATTCAATTAGTTACAGAATCTGGTCAACCTTATTATGCAAAATATCATTTGGTACCATATGGTGAATATATACCACTTAAAAAATCATTTGCTTGGCTGTATAAAAAGATTAATTTACCGATGGTTGGTTTTAGTAGTGGACTTGAAAGGCAAGAGCCTATAAAAGTTAAAAATCAAAAAATAGCATTTAATATTTGCTATGAAAATGGTTTTGCTAATGAGGTTATTGCTGCAGCAAAAAATGCTACACTTTTAGCTAATATTAGTGATATGGCATGGTTTGGTAATACTATTGCTATGAATCAACATCTACAGCTATCACAAGCACGGGCAATTGAAAATCAACGTTATTTTATTCAAGAGACAAATACTAGCATTACTGCGCTTATCAATCCAGATGGTAAATTGATAGCAAGTCTTCAACCGTTTACGCGTGGAGTATTAAAAGGTAATGTTGAAGGTATGGTTGGTACAACATTATATCAAAAATTAGGTAACTATCCGATTATAATTTTGTGTTGTTTAATTGTTGGTTATGCGCTAATTTTTAGAAGAAGACAACGACAAAAAGTGGTATTAAATTTTTGATTAATAGCCTAGATTACGATTTTTATTGTTACAGATAAATTGATATTGAGCATCTGCTATGCTATCGTTCTCTATTGTACGCCAGTTGTTTTGATTTTGATAAGAATCTGTTTTAATTGCTATGCCAGATTCATTATATAAAGTATCTTGAAGAAGTATATAATTTTTATTTAAACAAGACATATTCCATTCTGAGATAATATACTCAAATCTAAGATTATTTTGATTGTTGGTAGTAGTTTTACGGTCTTTATAATAATAGATAAGATTATTTTGGTTAATTAACTTTATACTATTATTATCTATTTCAGTGATTATTTGATTATTGTCACTGATGCCTAAATATCGCCAATTATTTCCTTGTCCTCCGGGCTGTTGAGGTCTTGAGGCTTTAGGTAGTGAGCTTTTTTTACCTTTATTATGATTACTGTTACCAGCAAATAACGCACATGAGCTAACCAAGGTTAATAATGTAAGCGGAATTATTATTTTGTGTAACATAGATGATAATAATAATTAATAAAAAATGCCAGTTAACTGGCATTTCAG